>NZ_JBIAPW010000003.1:0-4521 GCF_042888505.1 Streptomyces sp. NPDC002870 | reverse complement strand
GGGGTGTGTTGGGGCCTCAACCCCCCACGGGGGGGGGGGGGGGGGGGGGGGGGGGGGGGGGGGGGGGGGGGGGGGGGGGGGGCGGGGGCCCCCCGCCCCCACCGCGTCAGAGCCGCCAGTCGACGCCGCGCGACGGGCGGTAGGAGCAGGACGAGCCCGTGCCGACGGACTCCCGCAGATGCGCGGCCAGTTCGGGATGGAGGGCGTCCAGCTTGCGCAGGGTGTCGCGGATCCGGGCGGTGACGGTCTTACGGGCCCGCTCGGCCTCGTCCCCCAGCCGACGGGTGCGCCCGCCGAGCCCGGCGGCGGTGCGCAACTCGTCGAGCAGCGCGGACCGCTCGCGGTCGAACTCCGCGGCCCGGCGGTCGTCGCCCAGCTCGCCCGCGCGGTCTATCTCCACGTCGAGCCGCTCGAGCCGCCGCCGGTAGCGGGCCTTGGCCTCCTCGTCGAGCACCGGGTCCGCACCGAACCGGGCCGCGGCGACGACGGCTTCACCGCCCGCGGGATCGAGCAGAACCACGGCGGGCAGATCGTCGCCGGGGTGGCCGAGCAGGGTGTGCAGATCCCGCAGCCCCTTGGCATCGGGCACATGGACGATCCTCCCGGCGAAGGCGAGGGCCCACACGGCTCCGTCCCGGCGGAACTCGGCGTGGGGGGCGGCGGGTTGTGCGGCGGGGCTGCTTCCGCCCGGGCGGGCGGCCTGACGCTCGGGACCCATGCCGGGACTGCCGGTGCCGACGGCTTCGGTGCCGGGGCCTTCGGCTGTACGGGAGTCCTCGGCGCCGGGGTGAGTGGGTGCACCGGGGGCCTCGGCGCCGGGGTGAGCGGGTGCACCGGGGGCCTCTGCCCCGGGGTGAGCGGGTGCACCGGGGCCCTCGGTGCCGGGGCGGGCGGGTGCAACGGGGCTCTCGGTGCCGGGGTGAGTGGGTGCACCGGGGCCCCCGGTCCCCGGGCCGGCGGGTGCACCAGAGCGGCGACCCACCTCCGTCCCGTCCAGCAAGTGCGTCAGCCCCAGCTCCACCGCGTCCCGCCGTGTCCGCGCAAGCAGTTCCCCCCGCCCCTCCCTCTCCGCGCGCTCCCCCAGCACCCCCACCAGCGCCGCCCTCGCCCGCACCGACCACGGCCTTGCCCGCAGCCGGTCCGCCGATTCGTACGCCGACGTCAGTGCGGCGACCGCCTCGGCCCGGTGGCCGCGCGCCGCCGCCAGCACGCCCAGCCAGAGGTCGACAGGGCCGCCGATGTCGCAGCCGTACAGCGAGACGACCCACTGCCCGGCGTAGGGCGCGAACGCGGACGCCGCCTCCTCGATCCGCACCGCGTCCCCCGACGCCGCAGCCACCTGGGCCCGCAGCCGCATCGACAGCGGTGCGAACACCCGCGGAATCGGCTCCGGCCCGGCCGCCAGCTCGTCCGAGAGGCGCAGCGCGAGGCCGCTGTCGCCGCGCTCGGCGGCCGTGATGCCCTCAAGGAGCCGCGGATACGGGTGCCCCACTTCCGCCAGCCCGGCGACCACCGTCTCCGCCTCGTCGAAGCGCCCCTGGATCAGGAACAGTGCCCACTGCATGTGCGACACCATGAAGGAGAACGCGGAGTGCTCGTGCCGCAGCCCCGCCACCTCCGACAGATGGTCGCCCGCCTCTGTGAACCGGCCGGTCAGCGCGGCGACGAGGGACTGGTCGACGGCCATCCCCAGCTCGTAGCGGCGCAGCGCCGTCCGTTCGGCGAGGGCCACGAAGGTGCGCAGCTGTTCGAGGTAGCGCGGGTCGCCCCGCTCCAGGAGGGTGACCCAGCGCATCGCGGTGGCGTGCAGCTCCATGTCGCGGTTGTGCGTACGCCGGGCGACCGTGGCCATCTCGTCGGTCAGCGTGAGCCGTTCTTCCGAGGTCCCGAGGCCCCAGATCGAGTCGTGCCGCGCCCACAGGGAGAACGAGAGCGCATCGTCGTCCTCGCCGCGCCGCGCCAACGCCGTGGTGCGCACGGCCAGTTCCTGCGCGATCCGCTCCGAGGACAGCCCCGCCGGATCCTCGCCGCTGCCGCCGATCAGGGCCCGGTGCGCCTCACGCAGCAGCCCCGCAGCCCGGGTCCGGTCGCCCGGCGCGTGACCGTTCTGGTGGAGGGTGATCGCGACGCGGGCCAGCAGCTCGGCATCGCGCAGGTCGCGGGCGAGCTCGACGGCCCGGTCGAAGGACCGCCACGCCTCGTCGTCCTCGCCGTTGTGGCGGAGCTCGACGCCCAGGTCGAGCGCGATCAGCGCGGCCCGGCGCGCATCGTCGTCCGCGGCCTCCATCGCCCGCCGGTAGTGGCCGGCGGCCTCCTCCCCGGCCAGCCTGCCGGACGCGTCCCGCGCGGCCGCGAGCAACAGCTCCATCCGGCGCTCGCGCTCCAGCTCCTCGCCCGCCAGATACGCGTGCCGCGCCAGGTCGGCGGGGAAGATCTTCTCGCTGAGCGCCGGTGACCCGTCCAGGGCCCGGACGACATCGGCGTGCCGAGTCCGCGCCTGCGCCTCCTCCAGCGCCTCGTACAGCGTCTCCCGTACGAGATCGTGCGCGAAGGCGAACCGGCCGCCCGTCCGCGCCGTCACCAGCCGCGCCGCGACCGCCCGCTCGAGGAGCCGGTCCACATGCGGCACCGGAGCCGACGCGGCGGCCGCGAGCACCTGTCGGTGGAACTCCCGGCCCAGCACGGCCGCCGTGACCAGCAGCCCGCTCACCGGCTCCGGCAACAGCGCGAGCCGTCGCCGCACCGCCTCGCGCACGCCCGGCGCGACCGTGGTGACGGGACTGCCGCTGTGCCAGATGCGGGCGGTCTGCTCGACGAAGAAGGGGTTGCCGCCGGTGCGCCGGTGCACCTCGTCGACGAGGCCGGGCTCAGGCTCGACGCCCGCGGTCAGCGCTATGAGCGCGCCCACCTCGTCGCGCTGCAGCCCGGTCAGGGTCAGGGTCGTCGCGGCCCGCGCGGCCAGCGGCAGGATGAGCTGCTGGAGCGGGTGGTCGGCGGCCTCCACCTCGACGTCGCGGTACGTCCCGATCAGCAGCAGCCGCTCGAACCAGGCGTGCTGCGCGGCGAATTCGAGGAGCTTGAGGGAAGCCGGGTCCGCCCAGTGCAGATCGTCCAGTACGACCACGAGAGGCCGCTTCTGCGAGACGGAGACCAGGGCCGTCGTCACCGCGTCGTACAGCGGGAAGCTCTCGCCGCTCTCACCCTCGCCCGGGGCCTCGCCGAGCAGCACAGCGAGCCGCCCGCCCGCGGCCTTCTCGGCGTCGGCCCACTCGTCGTCGTCCACCCCGCGCCGCAGCCCGCGCACCACTTGGACCCAGGGCCAGTACCCGGGCGCGCTCGCCGAGTCCCAGCAGGATCCGCCGAGCACCAGCGCACCGCGGCGGCGCGCCTCGTCGGCGGCGTCGGTGACGAGCGACGTCTTGCCGATGCCGGCCTCGCCCGTGACCAGCACCAGGCCCCCGTGGCTGTCCGTCGCCCGGCCGATCTCCGTCCGGAGGACGCCTGCGGGGTGGTCGCGCCCGATGAGTGCAGGGGTCATGCCGAGAACGATAGGAGGCGGCACTGACATTTAGCTTTGGAGATGGCCCTTCGGGATCTTCGGGGGCTGCGTAGGGTGCGTCGGGTCTGGTTCTTCGGGCACGGCTGGATCACTGACCGAAGCGTCTGCTTGCAGGCGACTTCTCAACGTTGATCGACGGCTGGTTGAACCTCCCGACGCACGTGCGTCCCTGTTGGGAACTCGTGGCCGCGGCGAGCGCGGACCGCTGCTACCGAATGTCCGGTCAGCACAACCCTGCGGAACACGTGCCACGCGGTCGTGGTGGAGGGGCTGGACAAGCGTCAGCCTGCCGCTGCACCAGACGGGAAGCCTGTTGAGACTGCACCTGGGAATCGATGTGGCCTGCCGGGCCTCGCACCGGGCCACCTGCACCGACGCCACCGGAGAGATCCAGTTCTCCGGACGGCGCTTCACGACCACACCCGAAAACCTCGAACGGTTATGGGACGGACTGCCCGGCACCGACGACGTCGTCGTCATCATGGAGCCGACCCGCAACGCCTGGGCCCCGCTGGCCGCGTGGTTCCAGCACCGCGGCGCCAAGGTCGTCCTGGTGCCGCAGGAGCAGTCGGCGGACCTGCGCGACTACTACTCCAAGCACACCAAGAACGACCGCCTCGACTCCCGGGTCCTGGCGCGGCTGCCGCTGCTGCACCCCGAAGGGCTGCGGGACCTGTCGGACACCGGGCCCGCCAACGCACTGCGACGAGCCGTCCGCCGCCGCAGCACGCTGGTCGAACGCCGCACCGCCACCTTCTACCGGCTCGACGCCCTGCTGGAACTGCTCGGTCCCGCCTGGGCCGACGCCCTGGGCACCGGCGCCTACCCCAAAGCGGCTCTTGCCGTGCTGGAGAAGACCGGCGCCGACCCCCACGCCATCCAGCGGCTGGGCCGCAAACGACTGGCCGCCATGCTGATCCGGCACAGCCGCGGACAGTGGCGCGAGGAACACGCCGAACGGA
>NZ_JBIAPW010000002.1:343611-459228 GCF_042888505.1 Streptomyces sp. NPDC002870 | reverse complement strand
CCCTCCCGTCACGAGCAGAGTGGGGGGGGGGGGGGGGGGGGGGGGGGGGGGGGGGGGGGGGGGGCGGGGGGCGCGGGGGGGGGGGCGGGCGGGCCCCCCCCCCCCCCGGCGGGCGCCCCCCCCCCCCCCCCCCCCCCCCCCCCCCCCCCCCCCTCCCCTCCTCAGCGCATCAGCACTCCCGCGCCCTCCCCCGTCGCCTCCGTCGGCAGCGCCACCAGACCCAGGTCCGCGCTCGCCGCAAGCAGCGGGTGAGTCGGCAGGATGCGCACCGTATAGCCGAACGGGCCCGTGCGGTCCAGGCAGAGCGGCCCCTCGTAGACCCAGCGGCCCTCCATGTCCGGACCGCCCGCCGGCTTCAGCGGGGAGGTCTGGGCGTCGGCGATCGCGTCGTCGGAGTCGACGCGGCCGGCCACCGCCTGCACCTCCACGTCGTCCGGCTGGAGTTCGCCGAGGGCGACCCGCACCCGCAGCGCGAGCGTCGCACCCAGCTCCGCCGTGCTCTCCGCAGCGGCCTCCTCCAGGGCCTCCACATGGTCGACGGCCACCTGTGGCCAGGCCACCCGCACCCGCGCCTTCCAGGCCGCCAGCTCCCGGGCCGCGTCCGCGTCCATGGACCGGTGGGCGCGGGCGGCGGGGGCGTACAACCGCTCCACGTACTCCCGCACCATGCGGCCCGCGAGGACCTTGGGGCCGAGCGTGGTCAGCGTGCGGCGGACCATCTCGATCCAGCGCTGCGGCAGCCCGCCCGCGCCCCGGTCGTAGAAGCGGGGCGCCACCCGGTTCTCGATCAGCTCGTACAGCGCGCCCGCCTCCAGCTCGTCACGGCGGTCCTCGTCGGTCGCCGAGCCGTCGGCCGTCGGAATCGCCCAGCCGAAGTCCGGCTCGAACCACTCGTCCCACCAGCCGTCCAGCACGGACAGATTGAGACAGCCGTTGAGCGCGGCCTTCATCCCGCTCGTCCCGCACGCCTCCAGGGGGCGCAGAGGATTGTTGAGCCAGACGTCGCAGCCGGGATACAGCTTCTGCGCCATCGCCATGCCGTAGTCCGGCAGGAAGACGATCCGGTGCCGCACCCGCGGATCGTCCGCGAACCGCACCAGCTCCTGTACGAGACGCTTGCCGCCGTCGTCCGCCGGGTGCGCCTTGCCCGCGACGACGATCTGGACCGGCCTGGTCGGATGCAGCAGCAGCTCCATCAGCCGGTCGCGGTCGCGCAGCATCAGGGTGAGCCGCTTGTACGAGGGAACCCGGCGGGCGAAGCCGATGGTCAGCACGTCGGGGTCCAGCACCCCGTCGATCCAGCCCAGTTCCGCGGCGCCCGCGCCGCGCTGCCGCCAGGAGGCCCGCAGCCGGTCCCGTACCTCCATGACCAGCTGTTCGCGCAGCTCGCGGCGGAGCTCCCAGATGTCGTCGTCCGGGATGTCGGCGACGGAGTCCCAGCGTTCGGATCCGCCGACGGACAGGGCGTCCTCGGCCCGGCTCGTGCCGATCTGGCGCGCGCCGAGCCGGAACACCTGGGGAGCCACCCAGGTCGGCGCGTGCACACCGTTGGTGACGGAGGTGATCGGCACCTCCTCGGCGTCGAAGCCGGGCCACAGCCCGGCGAACATGCCGCGGCTGACGGCACCGTGCAGGGTGGAGACGCCGTTGGCGCGCTGGGCCAGCCGCAGCCCCATCACCGCCATGTTGAACAGGTTGGCCTCGCCGCCCGGATAGGTCTCCATGCCGAGCTGGAGCACCTTCTCCACCGGCACTCCGGGCAGTTCCCCGCGCTCCCCGAAGTGCCGGGCGACGAGCTCGCGGTCGAAGCGGTCGATCCCGGCGGGGACCGGGGTATGGGTGGTGAACACGGTCCCGGCGCGCACGGCCTCCAGCGCGGAGTCGAAGTCCAGGCCCTGGCCGCCGCTTTCGGGGGACTCCCCCAGTTCGCGGATGCGCTCCAGGCCGAGGAAGCCGGCGTGTCCCTCGTTGGTGTGGAACACCTCGGGGGCCGGATGGCCGGTCAGCCGGCAGTACGTCCGCACCGCCCGTACGCCCCCGATCCCCAGCAGCATCTCCTGCAGGAGCCGGTGCTCGCTGCCGCCGCCGTACAGCCGGTCGGTGACATCGCGCTCGCCGGGGCCGTTCTCCTCGACGTCCGAGTCGAGCATCAGCAGTGGTACGCGGCCGACCTGCGCCACCCAGATGTGGGCGTGCAGCGAGCGCCCGCCGGGCAGCGCGAGGGACACCCGGGCGGGTGTCCCTTCGGGCTCCCGCAGCAGGCTGACCGGCAGCTCGTTGGGGTCGAGCAGGGGGTAGTGCTCCTGCTGCCAGCCGTCACGGGACAGCGACTGGCGGAAGTAGCCGTGGCGGTAGAGCAGCCCGACGCCGATCAGCGGTACGCCGAGGTCGCTCGCGGCCTTGAGATGGTCGCCGGCGAGGATGCCTAGGCCGCCGGAGTACTGGGGCAGTGCGGCGGTGACGCCGAACTCGGGTGAGAAGTAGGCGACCGCTGCCGGGAATTCGGGCCCGGTGGGCCCGCTGTCCGCGGCGGAGCCGCTGTGCGCCTGGTACCACCTGCGCCCGTGCAGGTAGTCGTCCAGGTCGTCGGCGACGGCGGCCAGTCTGCGCAGAAAACGGCGGTCTTGGGCCAGCGCTGCCAGCCGGGCGGCGGACGCGGACCCGAGCAGCCGCACGGGGTCACCTCCTGCCGCCTGCCACCCCTCGGGGTCGACAGCCTGGAAGAGGTCACGGGTCTCGGTGTGCCAGGACCAGCGCAGATTGCGCGCGAGGTCGCTGAGCGGTCGGAGCGGTTCGGGGAGGACGGGGCGGACGGTGAATCGACGAATGGCCTTCACGGGTCCCACCTTCGCAGGGGAGGTACACATCCGAGGGGACGCACGACGGTGTGCGCCTCTCCGTCACCCACAGACGGTAGTGCCGGCCCTGCCCTCGCAGCCACGGCGCACGGCCGTACGGCGGATGCCCGCCGGGGCGTTCAGCGTGGCGCACGCACCGTCGAACCGTAGGGAGAGCCCTGGTTGACGGTCTGCGGGTCGAACGCCCCGGTGGCCGCATACCGTGCGGAAATCTCGGCGAGTTCCGACTGCGGGATCACCTCGTGGATGTCGGTGAAGCCGCCGGGGGCCCGCTCGTGGGCGAGGTTGATGACAACCTCGGGGCCCAGCCGCCGGTTGGCCCGCTGAAGCTCGGTCATGGCGGGCCTGCGCCCGGCTTCGTACGCGGCGAGCGCGTCGGCCGGGTCGCGGTGCATGGCCATGGCGTGGGCGAGGGCCCGGCCGTCCACGATGGACTGGGTCGCGCCATTGGACCCGATCGGGTACATGGCGTGTGCGGCGTCGCCGATCAGCGTCGTACGTCCGAGGGACCAGCGCGGCAGCGGCTCACGGTCCACCATGGGGTACTCGAAGGCGCCTTCGGCCGCCCGGAGCACCTCGGGGACGCTGACGCCGTCGAATTCCCAGCCCTCGTAGTGGTGCAGGAATCTGGCGACGGGCACCGGCCGGTTCCAGTCGCCGCGCGTAGAGTCCCCGACGGATTCGGCGGGCATCGCGAGCGCCCAGTTGACCAGCACCTCGCCGGTGTCCCTGGCCGGCTCTGTCATCGGGTAGACGACGGCCTTCTGACGGTCGTCGCCCGCGATGAACATGAAGGCGCCGATCCGGTCGGCGGGCAGCGAGGAGACGCCGCGCCACACCAGCATGCCGTTCCACGGCGGCTCGCCCTCGCCGGGGTTGAGGGCCGCGCGGACCGTCGAGCGGATGCCGTCGGCGCCGATGAGGACGTCGGGTTCGAGGGACGCCTTGCCGCGGCGGGCGCCGTCGCGGTGCTCCAGCTGGACGCGGGGGCGGCCGTCGGGAAGCGGTTCGAGGCCGGTGACCTTGACGCCGCACACCAGCGCGCCGTGGCCGAGCCGGGTGCGTACCGCGTCGGCCAGCGCGAGCTGGAGTTCGCCGCGCTGGATGGAGAGCTGCGGCCAGTGGTATCCGGCGCCGAGGCCGCGCGGCTCGCGGGAGATCAGGCCGCCGCTGCGGTGGTAGTAGCGCAGCTCGCGGGTGCATAAGGCGCGTTCTTCGAGCCGGTCGAGCAGCCCGAGAGCGTCGAGTTCACGTACCGCGTTGGGCATGATGTTCAGCCCGGCGCCGACCGGCTGGATCTCACTGGCCGCCTCCACGACGGTGACGCGCTCGAATCCCGCGGTGTGCAGGGCCAGTGCGGCGCTGAGCCCGGCTATTCCACCACCGGCGATCATGATGTGGGTCATGGGGTCGGACCTCCTGGGACGGTCAGGCAGCGGGAGTGCGCGGCCGCTCGACGGAACGGTGTACGAGGGTCTCGTTGTCCCGGGTCAGGTAGAGCACCGAGCGAAGCAGCTCGATCGGGGCGCCGCCGCTGCCCACGTCGTACAGCCGTAACTCGTCGCTGTACGCCTTGCGCGCGATGGTCATATGGCGGGCGCGGAAGGTCTTGAGGATGCGGAGCACGCGGGCGAGGGAGGCTGCGGACGCCGCGAGCTGCGGGGGCAGCCGGTCGGTCGCCTCCCAGCTGACGGCGGCGGACAGCTTGGAGACCGCGGAGGTGCCGCCCTTGTGCTTGGCGTAGTGGTCGCGCCAGGACGGGAGGCTGTACTGCACCGAATCGTCGAGGAAGGCGTCGTACGCCGGACTGCTGCGGTCGCACTGCCACAGCGTCAGATCGACCAGCCAGAGAGGCACCTGGGCGGCGGCCGGGCCGAGGTAGTCGACGCCCGCGACGTCGATCTCCTCGAAGTAGGAGCGCATCTCCCGTGCGAAGAAGGCCGGGGAGACATTGGCGACGGTGAAGTCGATGGAGTCGACCATCGACTGCACATGCTGGGCGGTGCGGTCGAGTGCGTGGACGAAGCCCGGGTCGTACGGTTCGAGGCGGGCGAGTTCCGCGCAGGTGTCGAGCGAGGCGACCAGGCTGGGGAAGACCATCCGGACCGCGTCCTGGAGACTGCTCTCCATCCGGTCACCGGTGTACATCCGCTGCCGGGCGCCGAGGGGGTTCCACGTCGTGTAGTGGTGCACCGTGTCGCGGGGCACCATGTCGGTGCGCCGGCCCAGCTCTTCGAGCACCGGCAGGACTTCGGGCACGGCGGCGACGGGCTCGACGCCGTGCCGTTTGAGCGAGCCGAGGAGGATCCCGAGGTCGCGCATGGCGGCGAGCGCGTCGGTGACGGCGAGTGCGGCCACCCGGTCGGGGTCGGGCACCAGGGTGCGCAGGGCGACGGTGAGCGCGGGCGCATCGGCGTGGGCGTTCATACCGGGCAGCGCAGCGAGCAGGGCATCGGCGCCGAGCGGGTCGGCCGCGCGTATCTCGGCTATCCGGTAGCGCGGTTCGTCGTGCAGATCGAGACCGGGCGCGACAAGGTCGTACAAGGTCAACGGAATGCCCCCCTCGGGCAACATCGGTTCATTGGGTGGGATGCGGGTCTGGTCGCGTCACGCAGTCACCGGCCGCTTTCGCCGCATGCGTACGCGTACACCGCACGCTCTCGCCGCACACGTCACTCCACGGGGCCGCCCACAGGGTCCTGGCGCCGTGGCGCCATGGCGGGCACGGCCGGCCGCAGCCGTACGGAGAGCAGGACGGCCAGGGCCGCGAAGGCGGCGCCGGCCAGCAGCGCGGAGCGGAAGCCGGCGGTCTGGGCGGCGGCCGACGATCCGCCGGAGGCGGTGGCGACGGCCACCAGGACGGCGAGTCCGAGCACCGAGCCGAACTGCTGGCTGGTGTTGATGAGTCCGGAGGCGAGTCCGGTCTCCTCGGGCGCGGCCTCTGCGGTGGCGGCCACATTGGTGGTGACCATGACGAGCGGCAGGGCGACGCCGAGGACCAGGCTGGGCGCGAGAACGGTGGAGGCGAAGGTGCCGTCGGCGGTGAGCGCGAGCGCCAGCCACACCATGCCGGCGCAGAGCAGTGCGAAGCCGAGCGTCATGGTGGATCTGAGCCCGACCCGGAAGATGAGGCGGCCGGTCTGCGGCGCGACGGCGACGACGACGAGTGACAGCGGCAGCAGGCCGAGACCGCCGGTCAGCGGGGACTGTCCGAGCACGCTCTGCAGATAGAGACTGACCAGGAAGAACATCGGGAAGAGCGCCATCTGGGCGAGCGCACTGAGGACGTTGGCGTCGCGCAGCGCGGGCCGCCGCAGCACGGCCGGCGGCACGAGTGGGTGGGCGATCCTCGATTCCAGTACGGCGAATGCGGCCAGCAGCACGAGGCCCGCACCGCCCGCGGCGAGGGTGCGGGCACTGGTCCAGCCCGACTCGCCCGCGCCGACGAGTGCGTAGGCGACGAGCCCGAGGCCGCCGGTGGCGGTGAGCGCGCCGCCGAAGTCGAAGCCGCGCTGTGCGCTGCGCGTCCCCCCGTCGAGGAGGCGCGGTGCGAGCAGCCCGAGTGCGAGGGCGACGAGCACATTGAGCCAGAACGTGGAGCGCCAGCCGAGCAGATCGGTGAGCACTCCGCCGAGTACGGTGCCCAGCACGCCGCCGAGTCCGCCCATCGCGGCGAACGCGCCGAGGGCCTTGTGCCGACCCGGCCCGTGCGGGAAGAGGTTGAGCAGCAACGCGAAGGCGGCCGCGGCGGCAAGGGCGGCCCCCACGCCCTGTGCGGCCCGCGCGGCGATCAGCGTGCCCGCCGTCCCGGCGAGGCCGCCGGCCGCGGACGCGGCGGCGAGCAGGCCGAGCCCGGTGAGATAGAGCCGCCGGTGACCGAGGAGATCGGCCGTGCGGCCGCCGAGCAGCAGCAGCCCGCCGAAGGTGATCAGGTAGGCGTTGGCGACCCAGGAGAGCCCGGCCGAGCCGGAGCCGAGGTCTTCGCCGACCGACGGCAGCGCGACGTTGATGATCGCGGTGTCCATGATCAGCAGCAGCTGGGTGGAGGCGAGCAGCGCGAGCGCGGCGCCCGGGCGGGCCGAGGTCACTTCTCGGTCCCCAGGCCGTAGCCGTCGAGACAGGACTGGGCCAGCTGCTCGCAGTTCTCGGCGCCGCCCGCCCGCGTCTGCATGGTCAGATACACGTGCGGGGCGCCGTGGTAGAAGCGCTCGTACTGCTCATGGCGTCCGGCGAACTCCGAACCGAGCGCGTCCCAGACCAGTTTGAGCAGCTTGACCCGGTCCTCGGCCGGGGTTCCTGGCGCACGCAGATACTTCCTCACGACAGGACCGAGCTCGGGGTGGAGCAGATCCCCGGCGGACGCGGGCAGCTGGATGACCCCGCCGCCCGCCAGCAGCTTGATCTCCTGGACGGCGCGCGGGTAGAGCTCGCCGGCCATGATGCGCTGGGCGAAGGAGATCTCCTGGCCGGGCATGACGCCGCCGCGGCCGCCGTCGACCTGTTCGCAGTCGGCCTCGGCGGCCAGCACGAAGGCCTTGGCCTGGGCGACCATGCCGAGCAGCCGCCCGACCGCCTGGGTGACGGCCGGGAGTTGGTACGTCTTGTTGGTGCGGGTCAGCAGGATGGCGAGACCGGTGAGGAATTCGAGCTTGGTCCAGAAGCGGGTGGCCGCCTGGTGCCCGAAGTTGAGATAGGCGGGGGTCTGCCACCACATCGCGGCGGTCGCCTCGACGTTGCGGTAGGTCAGCACTCGCTCCCACGGTACGAAGACGTCGTCGCACACCAGCAGCGCGTCGTTCTCGTCGAAGCGGGAGGAGAGCGGGTTGTCGAAGACGCTGCGGGCCTGTGCCTCGTACGACGTACGCGAGACGAACTTCAGGCCAGGAGTGTCGACGGGCACCGAGAAGCACAGCGCGTGCTCCACGTCCTCGGGGGCCGGCGGCTCGATCGTGCCGACGATCACCTCGTCGGCGAAGACCGCGCCGGTGCCGATCATCTTGGCGCCGCGCACCACGATGCCGCCGTCCTTCTCGGCGACGGCCCGCACCACCAGGTCGTCGTCCCCCTCGCCGGACGGCGGGTTGCTGATGGTGAAAGCCGAGTACAGGTCATTCTCTGCGAGCCTGCGGTGGTACGCGAGGGCGTTCTCGGCGCCGTCGAAGGAGTCGGTGGTGAACACCTGCGGCACGGCCGCGAAGCCCGCGGCGCCGCCCGCCATGTAGTCGGGCGTACGGCCCAGGAAGCCGAAACTCGACTCCGCCCACACCTTGTACGCCCTGCGCCGTGCGACCAGGTCCTCGTAACTGCGGGGAACGGCGAAGGCGCGGTGCAACCCGCCGGAGGTGAGCACATCGCGGTGCTCGGAGTCGTGTGCCAGGTCGTAGAGGTGCGCGATCGACGCCGCGGTGTTGCGGAAGGCGTGGTGCCGGGTGACGTCCTTGACCCGTTCGCCGTCGAGCCACACCTCGCGCCCGTCACACAGCGATTCGAGGTATTCCTGGCCGGACCTGGTCAACGTCTCTCCTCAAACGGCGCAAGCGGAATGGCTCTCGACTCGGTCGAGCCTGTCTCCCGCCGAGGACGCAGGGCAATGAACGACCGTCCAGCGGTGATTAAGAACCGGCCAGTCATGCAGCTGAGCGGCTTCCCGATCGGTACTCGCCCGGCGTCATCCCATACCACTTGCGAAAGGCGAGGTGGAAGCCGACGGCGCTCTGGTATCCGACGCGCACGGGCACGGCCGACTGGGGCAGCGAGGTCTCGCCGAGCAGCCGGGCCGCCTCCTGCATCCGCCGCCCCGTCAGATGCCGGGCGGGCGCCTCGCCGACGAGCTCCCGGAAGGCGGCGGTGAAGGCGGAGCGGGACATGCCGACCTTGCGGGCGAGCGACTCGATGGTCCAGGGCTCCGCGAACCGCGTCGCGATGATCACCATCGCCTTGCTGATGCCGGGATGGCGCAGCACGGGCAGCGAGGAGGGGTTGTCGGCGAGTTCGCGCAGCAGCGGGCGCAGCGCGAGCACCAGCGCCATCTCGAAGGCGCGCAGCGTCACCAGCCGGTCGCCGGGTCCGACCGGGCGGTCGGTGGCGGCGAGCAGCCGCAGCGTGTCGCGCAGCAGCGGCTCCTTGTCCACCTGGGAGCCGTCGAGCACCAGCGCCCAGGGCAGCGCCTGATAGAGGCCGGTGGCGGCGGACGCGTCGTAGTGCAGCCCGGCGCAGAGCAGCCGGCTCTCCGGCCCGTCCCCCTCGATCCTGATCTCGCCGGAGGTGCCGGGCTGCCGTTCGGGGAGTACGGCGCCGAGCGCGACGCCCCGCCGGTCGGGCCGGTCGGAGAGCCGGTGGGCCGTGCCGGTCGGGAACAGGGCGAGGTCGCCGGCGTGCAGTTCGAGCGGGTTCTGGTCCTCGCCGGTGATCCAGCAGCCGCCCTCGGTGATGAAGTGGAGGACGGCGCAGCTCTGTTCCGCGTCGCCCTCGATGGCCCAGGGAGCGCTGACGTGCCATCGGCTGTCGAAAACCCCGGTCAGACGCAGGGGTTTCAGCAGCTCGCTGAGGAGGTCGTCGCTTTCGCTGTCCGTCGCTTGCATTGGACGATCCTTCAACCTCCGCCCCGGTTTGTTAATTGATCGGCCGAACTCGCCGACGCGAGCCTGGAAGAGCCGTGCACGGCAGCAGCCACACCCTATCGAAGGGCTCTCCAGACACATGTCCGATCACATTCCGATGCGCGTAGCGGTCGTGGGGGCGACCGGCTTCCAGGGCGGCGCGACGGCCCGTCTGCTGGCCGAACGGAAGCACCGGGTCCGCACGCTGAGCCGCAAGCCCGCGGCGGACCGCCCGGAGCTCCCCGGCGTCTCTGTCGCCGGCGGCGACCTCGGGCGGTACGAGGACGTACGCCAGCTCTTCGAAGGGGCCACGCACGCGGCGGTGATGCTGCCGCTGGTGTACCAGGCCGAGAAGGTGATGCGGTACGCCCAGTACATCGCGAAGGCGGCGCGCGAGTCCGGGGTGCGGCGGCTGGTCTACAACGCGAACACCCGCATCCCGGACCGGACCACGAATGTCGCGGCCTTCGAGACCCGCAGGCTCGCCGAGACGGTGTTCCGCGAGAGCCTCACGCAGAGCGGCGTGGAGCTGGTGGTCGTACGCCCGCCGGTCTATCTGGACAACCTCTTCAGCCCGTGGAACGGCCCGGCCCTGGTGAACGAGGGCGTGCTCGCCTACCCGCTGCCGGCCGACGCGCCGACCGCGTGGATCTCCCACCGGGACCTGGCCGAGGCGGTCTACGCGGCGCTCACGGTGGACGGCGTGGCGGGCCGCACTTTCGACATCGGCGGCGCGCGGACGCTGACGGGCCATGAACTGGCGACGGCGTTCGGCCAGGGGCTCGGGCGCGAGGTCCGCTACGTACCGCTGGAGCCGCTCGTCTTCGAGCAGGGCCTCGCGCAGATCCTGGGCGCCGAGTCGGCGGCCGGGGTGGCGGGGATCTACCACTACATGGCGACGGGGCTGGAGCCCGGCCTGATGGCGGGCGACAAGGGCGCGTCTGCGGAGGCGCTGTCGCTGAAGCCGTCGCCGGTGGACGAGTGGGTGGCGCGTCAGCCGTGGCAGATGTGGTCGGGGGAACAGTCATGAGGGCGACGAGGAGGCCCGAGCCGAGCTGGGGCGCTGAGCCCAGCTGGGGCGCGGTGATCTGAGGCGGCAGGGAGGTACGGGTGCGGGTGCGGGCCTCGACGCGAAATGCGTCGGGGCCCGCGTGCTGTACGGGTCGACGGAAACCCGATCCCGCATCCCGCACCGCGAAGACCTTGTGCACCCAGCTGCGCCCGAGCAGTGCCGCATCCCCCGGGAGAAGACCCCCGGACCCCCAGCAGAAACCCCGATCCCGCATCCCGCACCGCGAAGACCTTGTGCACCCACCTACGCCCTAGTAGTTAACAATCCACCGGATTGCCCACCCGAACCCCATGGGAAGGCTCATTCGGTACGCAGGCCCACCGCACCCCTCTCAACATTCTTTTCCGCCCACCCGAGTGAACGCGGACAGGAGCGGCCATGCCCGCAGCACGCCAGTCGTCGGCCGAGCAGCTACAAAGAAGCACCCGTATCCCTAAAACGGACCATCCTGCTCAATCCGCCCTGCCCGCACAGCCCTCAGGTGATCTCATGATCGGTCGCATCCCCGTCCTGGACGTCCGCCCCCAACTCGACTGCGGAAGAAGGCCCGCAAAAGCCGTGACCGGTGAGACCTTCCAGGTCACCGCCACCGTCTTCCGCGAGGGCCATGACGCGGTCGCCGCCAACGTCGTTCTGCGCGACCCGAGCGGACGCCCCGGACCCTGGAGCCCCATGCGCGAACTCGCGCCCGGCACCGACCGGTGGGGCGCCGACGTCACTCCGGACTCCGAAGGGCGCTGGACGTACGCCGTCGAGGCCTGGAGCGACCCGGTCGCCACCTGGCGGCACCACGCACAGATCAAGATCCCCGCCGGCATCGACACCGCGCTGGTGCTCGCCGAGGGCGCCGCGCTGTACGAGCGCGCCGCCGCCGGGGTGCCCAAGCGCGACGGCCGGGAGGCCGTGCTCGCCGCCGTCGACGCGCTGCGCGACGAGGCGCGGCCCGCCGCCGCCCGGCTCGCCGCGGCCCTCGCCCCCGACGCCCGCGCCGCCCTCACCCGCAACCCGTTGCGCGAACTGGTCACCGCCTCCCGCCCGTTGCCCCTCATGGTGGAGCGCCGGCGCGCGCTCTTCGGCTCCTGGTACGAGCTGTTCCCGCGCTCCGAGGGCGCTGTCGTCACCGAGGGCGAGCCGCCCGTGTCCGGCACCTTCCGCACCGCCGCCGAGCGGCTGCCCGCCGTCGCCGCGATGGGATTCGACGTCGTCTATCTGCCGCCCGTCCACCCCATCGGCACCACCCACCGCAAGGGCCCGAACAACACCCTCTCCCCCGGCGCCCACGATGTCGGCGTCCCCTGGGCCATCGGCTCCGCCGACGGCGGCCACGACGCGCTCCACCCCGACCTCGGCACGTTCGAGGACTTCGACCACTTCGTCGAGACGGCGGGCGCCCTGCGCATGGAGGTCGCCCTGGACTTCGCGCTCCAGTGCTCACCCGACCACCCCTGGGTGGAGAAGCACCCCGAGTGGTTCCACCACCGCGCGGACGGCTCCATCGCCTACGCCGAGAACCCTCCCAAGAAGTACCAGGACATCTACCCGGTCGCCTTCGACCAGGACTTGCGCGGGCTGGTCAACGAGACCGTGCGCATCCTGCGCTTCTGGATGGACCACGGCGTACGGATCTTCCGCGTCGACAACCCGCACACCAAGCCCGTCGTCTTCTGGGAGAAGGTGATCACGGACATCAACCGCTCGGACCCGGACGTGATCTTCCTGGCCGAGGCGTTCACCCGGCCGGCGATGATGCACACCCTCGCCGCCATCGGCTTCCAGCAGTCGTACACGTACTTCACCTGGCGCAACACCAAGCAGGAGCTGACCGAGTACCTCACCGAGCTCTCCGGCGACGCCGCCTCGTACATGCGCCCCAACTTCTTTGTGAACACCCCGGACATCCTGCACGCCTACCTCCAGCACGGCGGCCGCCCGGCGTTCGAGGTGCGAGCGGTGCTGGCCGCGACGCTGTCGCCTTCCTGGGGTGTTTACGCCGGCTACGAACTGTGCGAAAACGTCCCCGTGCGAGACGGAAGCGAGGAGTATCTGGACTCGGAAAAGTACCAACTACGGCCGCGCGACTGGGAGTCGGCGGAACGGGAGGGTCGCACCATCACGCCCCTGATCACCTCTCTCAACCGGATCCGGCGCCGCCACCCCGCGCTGCAGCAGCTGCGCGACATCCACTTCCACCACACCGACAACGACGCGGTGATCGCCTACTCGAAATCCGCCGAGGGCCCTTCGGGACCGAACACCGGCGACACCGTCATTGTGATCGCCAACCTCGACCCCCACCACACCCAGGAGGCCACGGTCTCGTTGGACATGCCGCAACTCGGCCTCGACTGGCACGAGAGCGCACCGGTGCGCGACGAGCTCACCGGCGAGACCTATCACTGGGGCAGGGCCAACTATGTGCGCCTCGAGCCGGGCATCACGCCCGCGCACATCGTCGTTCTGCGACCGTCCCCGCCGATCGGAGGGTCACCCACATCATGATCGTCAATGAACCCGTCCACGACCTGTTCGAGGACACCCCCGCCAAGGACCGCGACCCCGACTGGTTCAAGCGGGCCGTGTTCTACGAAGTCCTGGTGCGATCCTTCCAGGACAGCAACGGCGACGGCATCGGCGACCTCAAGGGCATCACCGCCAAGCTGGACTATCTGCAGTGGCTGGGCGTGGACTGCCTATGGCTGCCACCATTCTTCAAGTCCCCTCTCCGGGACGGCGGTTACGACGTCTCCGACTACACCGCCGTCCTCCCCGACTTCGGCGACCTCGCCGACTTCGTGGAGTTCGTGGACGCCGCGCACCAGCGCGGCATGCGCGTCATCATCGACTTCGTCATGAACCACACCAGCGATCAGCACCCGTGGTTCCAGGAGTCCCGCAGCAACCCTGAGGGACCCTACGGCGACTACTACGTCTGGGCCGACGACGACAAGCAGTACCAGGACGCCCGGATCATCTTCGTCGACACCGAGACGTCCAACTGGACCTTCGACCCGGTGCGCAAGCAGTACTACTGGCACCGCTTCTTCTCCCACCAGCCGGATCTCAACTACGAGAACCCCGCGGTGCAGGAGGAGATCGTCTCGGCGCTGCGCTTCTGGCTGGACCTGGGCATCGACGGCTTCCGTCTTGACGCCGTGCCGTACCTGTACCAGGAGGAGGGCACCAACTGCGAGAACCTGCCCGCCACCCACTCCTTCCTCAGGCGGGTGCGCAAGGAGATCGACGCGCACTACCCGGACACCGTGCTCCTCGCCGAGGCCAACCAGTGGCCGGAGGACGTCGTCGACTACTTCGGCGACTTCACGGCCGGCGGCGACGAATGCCACATGGCGTTCCACTTCCCGGTGATGCCACGGATCTTCATGGCCGTACGGCGCGAGTCCCGCTATCCGGTCTCCGAAATCCTCTCCAAGACCCCGGCGATCCCGCAGAACTGTCAGTGGGGCATCTTCCTGCGCAACCACGACGAGCTCACCCTCGAGATGGTCACGGACGAAGAGCGCGACTACATGTACGCGGAGTACGCCAAGGACCCGCGGATGCGCGCCAATATCGGCATCCGCCGAAGGCTCGCGCCACTGCTGGACAACGACCGCAATCAGATCGAGCTGTTCACGGCGCTGCTGCTGTCGCTGCCCGGCTCACCGATTCTGTATTACGGCGACGAGATCGGGATGGGCGACAACATCTGGCTGGGCGACCGGGACGCCGTACGGACCCCGATGCAGTGGACACCCGACCGGAACGCCGGATTCTCCTCCTGCGACCCCGGCCGGCTCTATCTGCCCACCATCATGGATCCGGTCTACGGCTACCAGGTCACCAATGTCGAGGCGTCGATGGCCTCGCCGTCGTCGCTGCTGCACTGGACCCGGCGGATGATCGAGATCCGCAAGCAGAACCGTGCCTTCGGGCTCGGCTCGTACACCGAACTGCCGTCGTCGAACCCGGCCGTACTCGCCTTCACCCGCGAGTACAAGGACGATCTCGTGCTCTGCGTGCACAACTTCTCAAGGTTCGCGCAGCCCACCGAGCTCGATCTGCGGGCCTTCAGCGGACGGCATCCGGTGGAGCTGATCGGCGGGGTGCGGTTCCCGGCCATCGGCCAGTGGCCCTATCTGCTCACTCTCGCAGGCCACGGCTTCTACTGGTTCCGGATCAGAAAGGACACCGTAACCGGCTGACCCAAAGTAACGAGAGGTACCTCCCGCGGGGCGGTTTCCGCCGCCCCGCACCGGGCACTCTCCCCTTCATCCCCGCGCGCCGCCGGACAGCCACTGCTGTAATCCGGGACACTCTGCGCATACAGCGCCATTGGAGTGCATCTCGGGGAAAGGACGCGATGCCATGTCGGAGGCTGCATCCACCCGGACTCCCGTCGCTCTTCTCCCGTCGCTCGCCCCGCTGCTGCACGCCTGGCTGCCCCGCCAGCGGTGGTTCGCGGGCAAGGGCCACCCGGTCACCGGGTTCTCGCTCGTCTCGGCGACCGAGCTGCTGCCGCTGGACGGCGGGTCGGGTCCCGGGCTGCTGCATCTGCTGCTGCGGGTGAAGCAACCAGGGCTTCCGGCCCCCTCCTCTCAGGACTGCTACCAACTCCTCCTCGGCGTACGCGAGACACTGCCGCCGCATCTCGCGCCCGCGCTGATCGGCCATCTGGCCGAGGGCCCGCTGGCCGGGCGGACCGTCTACGAGGGCCTGCACGATCCGCGGCTCGCGGAGCTGATCCTGGAGCGGCTGCGCACGCCGGGCGCTCTCGGTCCGCTGCGCTTCGACCGGTTCGACCGCGCCCCCGCCATCCCCGCCGGTCTCGCCGCGCGCCGACTGGACGCAGAGCAGTCCAACTCCTCGCTGGTGTACGGCGATGCGTACATCCTCAAGCTCTTCCGTCGCGTTCACCCCGGCCCCAACCCCGATCTGGAGCTGCCGCTCGCGCTGGCCCGCGCCGGGTGCGACCGGGTCCCGGTGCCGGTCGCCTGGTACGAGGCCACCTCGCCCGAGCCGTGCACCCTCGGTGTGCTGCAGCCGTTCCTGCGCGGCTCGCAGGACGGCTGGCTGCTCGCGCTGGACTCGCTGGCCGCCGGGCGGTCCTTCACCGACGACGCCCGCGCGCTCGGCCGCGTCACCGCCGAGGTGCACACGGCACTCGCGGGCGAGCTGCCCACCGTGATGGTGCGCCGGCCGCAGACCGAGCACCTGGCGGACGCAATGACCCAGCGCCTTGAAGCGGCCGCGCAGGCGGTGCCCGCGCTGCTGCCCTACGTGCCACGGCTGCGGGCCGCCTTCGACGCGCTGGCCGCGATGGGCAGTCGCGGCCGCGCCTGGCGGGCCCAGCGCGTCCACGGCGATCTCCATCTGGGACAGACCCTGCGCGGCGGCGGCCCGCACGGCGACGGCCACTGGTCGGTCATCGACTTCGAGGGCGAGCCCGCCCGGCCGCTCGGTGAACGCCGCAGGCCACAGCCCCCGGTGCGCGATGTGGCCGGCATGCTCCGCTCGTTCGACTACGCGGCCCGCACGCACCGACCGTGGAACCCGGACTGGGCGGAGCGCTGCCGTACGGCGTACTGCGAGGGCTACGCCGAGGCCGGCGGCGACGATCCCCGCGCCGATCCCGAACTGCTGCGCGCGTACGAGACGGACAAGGCCGTGTACGAGGTCGTCTACGAGGCGCGGCACCGCCCGGACTGGCTTCCGGTGCCGATGGCGGCGATCGACCGCCTGGCCGCAACCACCTGATCCCCACTGCCTCAAGGAGGCCGACCCCCGTGAGCGCCCGCCCCCCGTCCCGCAATTCCTCCGACCCCGATGTGCCCAAACGGGCGGCCGACCGCGCGCCCCTGGCCAAGAAGACCGCGGCGCCGAAGCCGCGGGCCGGTGCCGGCCATGGCGTGCGGGCCGCGCGGCCGCTCGCGGACGGTGACCGGGAGCGGCTGCTGGCCGGCGCCCATCACGATCCGCACGCGCTGCTCGGCGCGCACGAGCTGCGGGGTGGTGTGGAGCTGCGGGTACTGCGTCCGTTCGCGCGGTCGGTGACCGTGCTCGCCAAGGGGCTGCGGGCCGAGCTGCACGAGGACGGCGGCGGGTTCTTCTCGGGTGTGCTGCCGCTGCGCGCGGCCCCGGAGTACCAGCTGCTGGTCGCGTACGACGACGGCACCGACTCCGGGACCGAGATCGAGATCGAGGTGCAGGATCCGTACCGCTTCCTGCCCTCGCTCGGCGAGCTCGATCTGCATCTGATCGGCGAGGGGCGGCACGAGGAGCTGTGGCGGGCGCTTGGCGCGCATCCGATGGCGCACCGGGGCGTCACCGGCACCCGGTTCACACTGTGGGCGCCCAACGCTCAAGGGGTGCGGGTCGTCGGCGACTTCAACTACTGGGACGGCACCGGCCACCCGATGCGCTCGCTCGGCTCGACGGGTGTCTGGGAGCTGTTCGTTCCCGGGGTCGGCGAGGGCGCGCTCTACAAGTTCGACATCACCCGCCCGGACGGTTCGCACACCCTGCGGGCCGACCCGATGGCGCGGCGCGCCGAGGTGCCGCCCGCCAACGCCTCGATCGTGACGGAGTCGCACCATGTGTGGCATGACGAGGAATGGATGGAGCACCGCGGCGAGCGGCCGGTGCACGAGGCGCCGTTCTCCGTCTACGAGCTGCATCTCCCCTCCTGGCGGCCGGGCCTGACCTACCGCCAGCTCGCTGTGCAACTCCCCGCGTACGTAAAGGACTTGGGCTTCACGCATGTGGAGTTCATGCCGGTCGCGGAGCACCCCTTCGGCGGCTCCTGGGGCTATCAGGTCACCGGCTTCTACGCCCCGACCTCCCGAATGGGCACTCCCGACGACTTCCGCCATCTGGTCGACGCCCTGCACCGGGCGGGCATCGGCGTGATCGTCGACTGGGTGCCGGCGCACTTCCCGAAGGACGACTGGGCGCTCGCGGAGTTCGACGGCCGCCCGCTGTACGAGCACGAGGACCCGGCGCGTGCCGCGCACCCGGACTGGGGCACCCTCGAGTTCGACTACGGCCGCAAGGAGGTGCGCAACTTCCTGGTCGCCAACGCGACGTACTGGTGCGAGGAGTTCCACATCGACGGCCTGCGGGTGGACGCCGTCGCCTCGATGCTCTACCTCGACTACTCCCGCGAGCAGGGCGAGTGGACACCGAATGTGCACGGCGGCCGGGAGAACCTGGACGCGGTCGGCTTCCTTCAGGAGATGAACGCCACCGTCTACCGGCGCTGCCCCGGCGTCGTGACGATCGCCGAGGAGTCCACGGCCTGGGACGGGGTCACCCGCGCCACCCACCATGTCGGCCCGGGCGGCTTCGGCGGCCTCGGCTTCGGCCTGAAGTGGAACATGGGCTGGATGCACGACTCCCTGGGCTATGTCTCGCACGAGCCCGTGCACCGCAAGTTCCACCACAACGAGATGACGTTCTCGATGGTGTACGCGTACAGCGAGAACTATGTGCTGCCGATCTCGCACGACGAGGTGGTGCACGGCAAGCAGTCGCTGGTGAGCAAGATGCCGGGCGACTGGTGGCAGCAGCGCGCCAACCACCGCGCCTATCTGGGCTTCATGTGGGCCCACCCGGGCAAGCAACTCCTCTTCATGGGCCAGGAGTTCGCGCAGGGCGCCGAGTGGTCGGAGGGCCACGGCCCGGACTGGTGGCTGCTCGACCCGTCGTACGCGGCGGAGGCGGACCACCGCGGGGTGCGGCATCTGGTGCGCGATCTGAACACGGTGTACGGCGCCACCCCGGCGCTCTGGCAGCGGGACACCGACCCTGGGGGCTTCGCCTGGGTGGAGGGCGATGCCGCCGAGGACAATGTCTTCTCGTTCCTGCGCTACGACGCCTCGGGCGCGCCGCTGCTCGCCGTGTGCCACTTCTCGCCGGTGGTGCGGCACGAGTACCGGCTCGGTGTGCCGGACGCGGTGCAGGCGTGGAGGGAGGCTCTCAACACGGACGGTGCGCGGTACGGCGGCAGCGATGTGCTCAACCCGGACCCGCTGAAGCCGGAGTCGGTGCCGTCGCACGGCCGCCCGGCGAGCATTCAGCTGACGCTGCCGCCGCTGGCGACGTTGTGGCTGCGGCCGGTCTGAGACCGAGCCTCGACAGCCTGAGACCAAGCCTCACCCGTCCCGGCCGTGCTCCGTACGCACCACGCCCAGGCGCTGGGTCGCCCGGGTGAGCGCCACATAGAGGTCGTTCGTGCCGTGTACCGAGCCGGAGCGGATCAGCTCCGGCTCGACGACGATCACCGTGTCGAACTCCAGGCCCTTCGCCTGCCGCGGGTCGAGCAGCACGACGGGCTTGGTGAGGTCCGGTTCGGCCCCCTGGCCGGCGTCGGGCAACTCGGCCGCGAGGGCGGCCTGGAGCCCGCCGGGGGCGATCACCGCGAGCCGTCCCTCGTGGGGCGCACCGGCCACCAGCTCGGCGACGGTACCGGCCAGTTCGTCCGGGGACACGGCCGCCTCCCACGGCTTCACGCCCGTCGAGCGCACCGAGCGCGGCGGCTCGAAGGCCGGGTCCTCGCTCCGCCGTACGTCCGCCGCGAGCTCCATGATCTCGGCGGGCGTACGGTAGTTGACCTCGAGGCGGGTGTGCTGCCAGCGGTCGCCGACGTACGGCTCGAGAATCCGCTGCCACGAGCCGCAGCCCGCCGCGTCGCCTGTCTGGGCCGGGTCGCCGACCAGGGTCATGGATCGGGTGGGGCAACGGCGCATCAGCAGCCGCCACGCCATCGCCGAGAGCTCCTGCGCCTCGTCGACGATGATGTGCCCGAAGGCCCAGGTCCGGTCGGCGGCGGCACGCTCGGCGGCGCTGCGGTGGTCGGCCTCTTCCTGGCGCTCCGCCATCCGCTCGGCGTCGATGATGTCGTGCGCGGCGAGCACTTCGGACTCCTCGTCCTCGAACTCGTACGTCTTCGAGCCCGCGGAGAGCTCCAGCACGCCCTGCGCATAGGCGATCCGCTCCTGCCGCTCGGCCTCCTCTGCGGCGCGCTGGGCGCTGTCGTCGACGCCGAGGAGTTCGGCGGCCTCGTCCAGCAGCGGCACATCGGCGGGTGTCCAGGGTCCGGCGATCCGACGGACCAACTCCGCGTCCTTCTCGGCCAGTTGCACCTCGGGCGCGGCGAGGAAGTCCGCGACGAGCTGCTCCGGGGTGAGCGGGGGCCACAGCTCGTCGATCGCCGCGTGCACCTCGGCACTGGTGGCGATCTCCTTGCCGAGCTGGGCGATGTCGTCGGGGCCGAGGAGGTTCGGCCCGCCGAGGGGATCCGCGCCGAGCCGGTCGGTGAGCTGGGCGGTCAGCGCGTCGATGATCCGGAAGGCGAAGTGCGGCCGGGCCAGATTGTGCGGCAGCCCGGTGGCGCGGGCACCGTCGCGGGCGTCGTACGCCATCTCGCGATCGAGCCGCAGGATTCCGTACCCCTCGTGTTCGATCTCCAGCGCGGGTCCGGGCAGGATGTCCGGATCCTCCTGGTCGGTCTCGGGGTCGCGCTCGCGGTCGCTCTCGGGCACAGACTCGGGCAGCGCCTGCCGGTCGCGTACGACACGGGCCAGCACATCGGCCATCTCGGCGCGCCCCTTCACCTCGGCGGCCTCGGGTGTGTCGGTGCCGGTGGCGCGTACACCGGGGAAGAGCTCGGCCATGGTCGACAGCAGCACGCCCGTCTCACCGAGCGAAGGCAGCACCTGGCCGATGTAGCCGAGGAACGCCGGGTTGGGCCCCACGATCAGCACGGCGCGCCTGGCCAGCTGCTCGCGGTGCGCGTAGAGCAGATACGCCGCCCGGTGCAGCGCGACCGCGGTCTTCCCGGTGCCGGGCCCGCCCTCGACGACGAGGACGCCGTGCCGCGACGCCCGGATGATGCGGTCCTGCTCGGCCTGGATGGTCTGCACGATGTCGGCCATCCGCCCGGTGCGCGCGGCCCCGAGCGCGGCGAGCAGCACGGCGTCCGCGTCATGTTCCTCGTACCCGGTGCGGGTGGTGTCGGCGAGGTCGAGGATCTCGTCGTGAAGGGCGGTGACGGTGCGCCCCTTGGTGGTGATGTGCCGCCGTCGGCGCAGCCCCATCGGCTCGTACCCGGTGGCGAGGTAAAAGGGCCTTGCGACCGGTGCGCGCCAGTCGATGAGCAGCGGGGTGCGTTCCGAATCGCCCTCCCGCATTCCGATACGCCCGATGTGATGGTGCGCGCCGTCCTTCATATCGATACGCCCGAAACAGAGCCCCGAGTCCACCGCATTCAGTCCGGAGAGCAGCCCGGACTGCTGGGCAACGAGCACATCCCGCTCGACCCGGGCCTGCAAACCGGTGCTGACCTGCCCGATCGTCGTCTTGACCGCGGCTTCGGCCTGCTCGCGGAGTGCGTCAAGGCGCTCGTAGAGCAGGGAGACGAATTGCTGTTCATTATGCAATTCCTCGGTTGACAATTCAGCTCCTGACGCGATATGGTGTCACCTGTGAACTTCTCCATGCATTCTATTGCGCATGGGCACGGAAACATCCAATATACGCAGAGAAATACCCCGGCCGTCAATTCGGCGCCGGGGTACTTTTCTGTGCATGGACATATCGGCAGGCCGAAGCCTGAGCTGACCGTGGCCGCGCGACGACGGGCGCCGGCGGGCCGGGGAACTCGAGCCGGTTACGGGCGACCGGTGACGTTGCCGGTCAGCCGGCGCAGCAGACGCCTCGCGTCCTCGGCCTCGCTGGGCGTCAGCCCCATGGCGTCGCTGATGGCGGGTGGAACACCCTTGGCCCGCTCGCGCAGTGCGACACCGTCATCGGTCAGGCTGACCACGACCAGCCGCTCATCCCCGGGGTCCCGCTCACGCCGGAGCAGTCCGTTCGCCTCCAGGCGCTTGAGCAGGGGCGTCAGGGTGCCGTAGTCGAGCTGCAGCGCGGATCCCAGCTCCTTGACGGGCACCGAGCCGTGCTCCCAGAGCACGAGCATCACCAGGTACTGCGGATAGGTCAGCCCCAGGCCGTCCAGCAGCGGGCGGTAGCGGCCGGTGACAGCCCGCGAAGCCGCGTACAGGGCAAAGCACAACTGGTCGTCGAGCAGCAGGGAAACGCCCTTCAGGACCCCGGCCGGCTCCGAGGCCGCGGACTGGGCAGTGGTCATCCGCCTCTCCCCTCTCCCTCTCATCGACAACGCCACACTCAGCTTACCTCGCCCACACTTACCTAGTTCCCGATTACCTCGTGCACGATTGACTTGCGCCCGAGGAAATTGGACGCTAGTCTTCACGGCATGAACCAGAACACGGAACGACCCGTTCTCGAACCTGCCGCCGCCGCGTTCGCCGAGGCCACGGCCAACCCGCCGTACCTGTACGAGCTGCCGCCCACCGAGGGCCGCAAGGCAGTCGATGACGCCCAGTCGGGCGAGATCGCCAAGCCTGCCGTCGACGAGGAGTGGGTGACGGTCCAGGGCGGTCCCACCGGCAGCGTGCGGGCACGGATCATCCGCCCGGCCGGCTCCACGGGTCCCCTCCCCGTCATCCTCTACATCCACGGCGCGGGCTGGGTCTTCGGCAACGCGCACACCCACGACCGTCTGGTCCGCGAACTGGCCGTCGGCGCCGGGGCCGCGGTCGTCTTCCCCGAGTACGACCTCTCGCCCGAGGCCCGCTACCCGGTCGCCATAGAGCAGAACTACGCCGTCGCCCAGTGGGTAGCCCGCCAGAGCCTCCACAGCGACCTCGACGCCACGCGCATCGCGGTCGCCGGCGACTCGGTCGGCGGCAACATGACCGCGGCGCTGACCCTGATGGCCAAGGAGCGGGGCGATGTCCCGCTGGTCCAGCAGGTGCTCTTCTACCCGGTGACCGACGCCGCGTTCGACACCCCGTCATACCACCAGTTCGCCGAGGGCTACTTCCTGCGCCGCGACGGCATGCGGTGGTTCTGGGACCAGTACACGACCGACGAGGCCGAGCGCGCCCAGATCACCGCGTCGCCCCTGCGCGCCGGCACCGAACAGCTCACCGGTCTGCCCCCGGCCCTGGTCATCACCGCCGAGGCCGACGTCCTGCGCGACGAGGGCGAGGCGTACGCCGGCAAGCTGCGCGCCGCGGGCGTACCCGTCACCGCCGTCCGCTACCAGGGCGTCATCCACGACTTCGTGATGCTCAACGCCCTGCGTGGGACGAATGCCGCCGAGGGCGCCATCACCCAGGCCATCGGCACCCTGCGCTCAGCCCTGCACCCCGTCGACTGACCGCCGTCGTTGACGTCGGCGTCAAGGCGCGTCACGGCAACCCGCTCAGTCCCGCAGTGCCTCGTACGTGCTCGCCCAGTCGTCGGAGCCGTGGCCCTTCGCGATCGCCCGGTCCGCGACCGACTTGACGGCCTCCAACTGGGAGACGTCGAGCCCGCGGGTGCGCGCGGCGTGCAGGATGTGCTCCACGCCCGCGGCCATCATGCCGAGGTTGGCCTGCGCCCCCGGGTACTTCCCCGCGTCGATGTTGGCTGCCGTGTACTCCGCGATGGGCGGCAGGATCTGGACGATGGTGTTGAGATACGGGGCGATGTCCGCTGCTTTGACCCCGTAGGCCGTGGCCAGAGCGTACGCGTGGACCAGGCCCGAGATGCTGCCGTAGAAGAAGTCGAGCAGCGACAGGTCGTAGAGCGCGGCGAGTCCGGGATCCGTGCCGACGAAGGCGGCTTTGCCTCCCAGCGCCTTGAGGGTGGATTCGTGGCGCTCGAAAGCACCCTGCACGCCGGAGTAGAAGAGCAGCGCATCGGGCGAGCCGATGAGCGGAGTCGGCACCATCACCGCGCCGTCCAGGTAGCTGATGCCATGGGACTGCGCCCAGGCCGCCGCCTCCCGGGAGCGCTCTGGGGTGTCGGAGGTGAGGTTGACCAGGACACGGCCCGTGAGGGCGTCGGCGAGCGGGGCCAGGATCGCGTGGGAGGCGTCGTAGTCGACGACGCAGACAAGGGTCAATTCACTTGCGCGTACGGCCTCTTCTGCGGTCGCGGCGCGGACCGCGCCGCGCGCGACGAGCTCGTCGCCCTTGCCCTGAGAGCGGTTCCAGACAGTGATCAGGTGGCCTGCGTCGAGGAGGGCACCCGCGAGCGCCTGGCCCATCGCGCCGAGGCCGATGACGGTGACCGAAGTGCGGGCGGTGACAGAAGTGAGGGAGTTGTTCTGGGTGGTGGACATGACGACAATGCTTCTTCGCTGCACACTCCCCCACAAGTACCTACAAATAAGTCAGGTACCCACCGAAAGGTAAACATCGAGGTCGGCGAGGTCAGCACAGTCAGCTCTGCGGACGCAGCGGCGGCCCCCGCTCATGACCAGCCACTCAGCACAACTAATCGCTGGGTTCAGGAAGTTAAGGGTGCACAGCCATTGACGGCTGCACTGTCTACATCTACAAAACTCTCTGAGAGCGCTCTCACATCCCTCGGCGCCACCCTTTGGCACCACCCTCGGCACCACCCTCCCGGAGGTGTTCCTTGAGCACGAGCCGCATCAGACGCACCCCCTTCCTCACCGTCCTCGTCGCCCTCGCGGTCGCCCTGGCCGGCTTCATCGCCGTCACCGGCTCCGGGTCGGCGCGCGGCGACGTACCCCCCACGCCCGGCTGGAACCTCCAGTGGAGCGACGACTTCAACGGTGGCAACCGCACCCTGCCCTCGTCCGCCAACTGGCAGATAGACACCGGCCACGGTTACCCCGGCGGGCCGGGCAACTGGGGCACCGGCGAGATTCAGAACTACACCAGCAGTCCCGACAACGTCAGCCACGACGGCAACGGCAATCTGCGCATCACCCCGCTCCGGGACGGCGCGGGCAACTGGACCTCCGCCCGCATCGAGACCCGGCGCGCCGACTTCAAGGCTCCCGCGGGCGGCACCCTGCGTATCGAGAGCCGTATCCAGATGCCCAACGTCACCGGCCAGGCGGCGCTCGGCTACTGGCCGGCGTTCTGGGCCCTCGGATCCCCCTACCGCGGAAACTTCTGGAACTGGCCGTCCATCGGCGAGTTCGACATCATGGAGAACGTCAACGGGATCAACTCCGTCTGGGGCGTGCTGCACTGCGGCGTCAACCCCGGCGGCCCCTGCAACGAGACCAGCGGCATCGCCAACAACCGCGCCTGTCCCGGGGCGAGTTGCCAGTCCGCCTTCCACTCCTACCGCTTCGAGTGGGACCGCTCCGTCTCCCCCAATGAGCTGCGCTGGTACGTGGACGGCCAGCTCTTCCACAGCGTCAACCAGAACCGTATGGACGCCGGGACCTGGGCGAACATGACCGATCACGCGGGCTACTTCATTCTGCTCAATGTCGCGATCGGCGGCGCGTTCCCCGACGCGCTGGCCGGCAAGACCCCCACCCCCGCGACCGTCCCCGGCCACCCCATGCTCGTCGACTACGTCGCCGTCTGGACCAGGGGCGGCGGCTCGACCACCCCGCCGCCCACCGATCCGCCCACCACCCCGCCGCCGTCCGGCTCCTCGCAGCTGTATCTGCGTACGGGAGGCGGCGCGGGCGACGCCGCTGCATCGGCCTCGACGGTGAGCCTGGCGTCGGCGGGCGGCGCCAACTACGACGGCACCCCGCACAACCCGCAGGTCTTCACCTCCTCCGGGATCACCCGGAAGTACAACGGCGGGTCGACACAGTTCGATCTCTTCGTCGACGCGGGCTCAACGGTCGCCAACGGCCAGCAGATCAGGGTGAGTTACGACCGTACGGGCGACGGGACCTGGGACCGGACGGAGACGTACCACTACTTCGCCACCGATCCCGTGGCGGGCTACGAGCACTACACGCAGGCGAAGGGCCTGAAGTCGGCCACCGGATCGCTCGGCGATCTGGCGAACGGCAAGGTCCGGATCGAGGTCTGGAGCGCCATCGGCGGCGGCCCCAGCACGGTCGGCGTCGGCAACCAGTCCGTCGTACGGATCCCCTTCGACTGAACTCCAGTCCGTTTCCGGGGCCGGGACGCCCGACGGACGGCTTGCGGACTGCGGGCCGGGGCGTCCCGGTCCTCGGCGGATTGTCGTCACGCGGTCCGACGCCGGACGGCGATGACGTTGTCGGTGACGGTGGCGGTCTGTCCGTCCGGTCCGGTGGCGAGGCGCTGGGGGCGGTCGAGGCGTTCGGCCTGCCAGCGGGCCGGGTCCAGTTCCAGGCCGCTGAAGACGTCATCGGGTGTGGGGAAGCGCGTGTGCGGGTCGGGGTTCCAGGCCCAGGGGCGGACCGAGCCGTGGTCGACGATGAGCAGCAACCCGCCGGCAGTCAGCGCCCGGGCCGCCTGCTGGAGGACGCGCGCCCGGGGGAACTCCAGGGGAGTGTGCAGGTATTGGGCGGAGATGAGGTCGAAGGCGCCGTCGGGGAAGGTGCGGGCCAAGTCGTGCCGCTCGGTCGTGAGGCGGTCGTCGACGCCGGCCGCGGCAGCGTGAACGGCCGTGCGCTCCAGGGCGGTTGCGGAGACGTCGACCGCGGTGACCTGCCAGCCGTGGGTTGCCAGCCAGACGGCGTCGCCTCCCTCTCCGCAGCCCAGGTCCAGCGCGTTGCCGGGTGACAGTAGCCCGGCGGTCTCGGTCAGCACGGGGTTCGGGCTGCCTTTCCACACGCGTTCGTGGCTGCCGTAGTGGCCTTCCCAGAAGCGTTCGGCTTCGCTGACGTGGTTCGTGTCGTGAGTGCGGTCGCTCATGCTGACGCCAATCTGTTCGTCGAGTGGGTGGCGTTGCCGTTCATGGGGGATGGGGCCCGTTCACGGTCGAGAGTGATCCGCCAGGTCGCTGACTTGCAATGTTTCATGCCGCTTCGGCAAGGTGTCCGGTATGGACGAGCTGAATGACGTGCTGGCCGCCGTGGGGCCTCGCCTGCGAGAACTCCGACGGCAGCGGAGCGTCACCCTGGCCGAATTGGCGGCGACGACCGGCATCTCGGAGAGCACGCTGTCGCGGCTGGAGAGCGGCGGGCGGCGGCCGAACCTGGAGTTGCTGCTGCCGCTCGCGCGCGTCTACGGCGTCCCGCTGGACGAGTTGGTCGGGGCGCCGCACACCGGGGACCCGCGTGTGCACATCCGTCCGGTGCGCCGCTTCGGGATGACCTTCATGCCGCTGACCCGCCGGGCCGGCGGGATGCAGGCGTACAAACTGGTGATCCCGCCCCGGGGCGGGGAGGTCGATCCCGACCCCAAGGTGCACGAGGGGTACGAGTGGCTCTACGTCCTCGACGGCCGGCTGCGACTGCTCCTCGGGGACCAGGACCTGGTCCTGAAACCTGGTGAGGTCGCGGAGTTCGACACCCACGTCCCGCACTGGCTGGGGGCGGCCGGCGCCGAACCCGTCGAACTGCTCGTCCTGTTCGGCCAGCAGGGCGAACGGGCCCATCTGCGCGCCCGCTCGACCTGACCCCGGGCGGGCGTCCTGCGCACAGCGCGGCACGCGGGTGTCACTGCTCCGCGGCCCGGCCGGGACGCGGGAATCCGTCGAGCCCGTGACGGCGCTCGCCCAGGACCCGCTCGCAGTTCGCGGCCTCCGGGGCCGGAGTCAACACATCGGACGACCGAGCCGCCGCCCGGCGGGCCACCGCGGCATCGGTGTCGGCCTTCACCAGGTCGGCGTTGATCGCCGCCGCGGCCTGCATTCCAGCGGCCGCGGCGCCGACGACTCCGCCCATGAGGTCGGTGATGTTGCCCGCCACCCACACCCCGGCCACGCCGGTGAACCCGCTCGCGTCCGACTCCACATGGCTCCCCACGCCCAGCGGGTGCTCCACGGCTGTCAGGCCGAGGCCCGACAGCACCCCACCGCGCGCCTCGAATCGCGGCGCCACAGCCAGAGCCCGCACCGGCACACGCTGCCCGGAGACCAGTCGCACTCCCGAGAGGCGGTCGTCACGGATTTCGAGAGCCTCGACCTCTCCGTCGACCACGGTGATCCCGCGCGCGGCCAGCTGCCCCCACTGTTCCTCGTCCGGGTCGTCTCCCGTGTGCAGAAACAGAGTCACGTCCGCGGACCACTGGCGGAACAGCAGCGCCTGGTGCACCGCTCGCGGACCGGTGGCCAGCACCCCGATCGGCGCATCGCGCACCTCCCAGCCGTGGCAGTACGGACAGTGCAGCACGTCACGCCCCCATCGCTCGCGCAGACCGGGGATTTCGGGGAGTTCATCGACGAGTCCGGTGGTCATCAGCAGCCGCCGTGCCGAAAAGCTCTGGCCGCCCTCGGTATCCACCACGAAGCGTTCACCGGCACGGCAGGCGGTGACGGCACGGTCCGCCACGATCTGCCCGCCATAGGCGGTGACCTCCTCACTGCCCGCCCGCAGCAGCTCGCTGGGCGCGACCCCGTCACGGGACAGGAACCCGTGCACTCCGGAAGCGGGAGCGTTGCGCGGCTCCCCGGAGTCGACCACCAGCACCGAACGCCGGGCCCGGGCCAGAGTCAGTGCACCGGACAAGCCGGCGACTCCACCCCCGACGACCACGACATCCAGATCAACGACGTTTCGCTTGTCCATCTCAGTCATACCGGCACCCTGCGACCCGCAGGGACAGATACGCAATTCTTCTTGCCGTTACAGCAACAGTGCCGGCGGTGAAGTGCCTCGGCGGGCGGGGCCGGCACTATGCGCGTACGAGTGCGGGCGAGGCGCTGACCGCGGGCGGCTGATCGCTCATCCGCCCGCGGTCAGCGGCTGGGCGGTGATCCGGCCCGTCAGGCCGCCCGCCGCCCAGCCGCTTCACGCCCCGCCCGCCGTCCGTCAGACCTTCGCGGGCACCCCGTCCGCGTCCCGCTGCTCCGGCACGTCCGCGTCCTTGGCCAGAGACACGTCCCCGGCCGTCTGCGGCGCACCGTCGTCCAGGAGCGTCTCTTCGTCGAACGGCAGCCGCCCGGCCAGCACCTCGTCGACCTGCACCTTGTCGATCTCCTTCGTCCACGTACCGATCAGCACCGTCGCGACCGCGTTGCCCGCGAAGTTGGTCAGCGCACGCGCCTCACTCATGAAGCGGTCGATACCGACGATCAGACCGACGCCGTCGACCAGCTCCGGCCGGTGCGACTGCAGACCGCCCGCCAGCGTGGCCAGCCCGGCTCCACTGACGCCCGCCGCGCCCTTCGACGCGACGAAGAGGAAGAGAAGGAGCGGGATCTGCTCCCCGATCGACATCGGGTCGCCCATCGACTCCGCGATGAAGAGCGAGGCCATCGTCATGTAGATCATGGTGCCGTCGAGGTTGAAGGAGTAACCCGTCGGGACGGTGATGCCGACCACCGGCTTGCTCACGCCCAGGTGCTCCATCTTCGCGATGAGCCGCGGGAGCGCGGACTCGGAGGAGGAGGTGGACAGGATCAGCAGGAACTCACGGCCCAGGTACTTGAAGAGCGTGAGGATGTTGAGCCCCGCCACGATGCGCAGCAACCCGGCGAGCACGATGAAGACGAAGAGGAAGCAGGTGACGTAGAAGCCGATCATGAGTACGGCGAGACTCTTGAGGGCGTCCAGACCGGCGGAGCCGGTGACGGCGGCGATCGCGCCGAAGGCGCCGACCGGCGCGGCCCACATCACCATGGCGAGGATGCGGAAGACGAGCCGCTGAATGTGCTCGACACCGCGCAGCACCGGCTCGCCGACCGAACCCATCGCCTGCAGCGCGAAGCCGGCGAGCAGCGCGACGAGGAGGGTCTGCAGGACCTCGCCCGCGGTGAAGGCGGAGACCATCGTGGTCGGGATGATCCCGAGCAGGAATTCGACCGTGTCCTTGGCCTCTTCCCCGACCTGTCCCTGGCCCGCCTCCTTGACCGCGTCGGTCACCGCCAGGCTGTCACCCGGGTGCAGGATGTTGCCGACGACCAGGCCGATGGCGAGGGCGACCAGCGACATGACCATGAAGTAGCCGAGCGCGATGCCGCCGACCGCGCCGACCTTGGCGGCCTTTCGTACCGAGCCGATGCCCAGCACGATCGTGCAGAAGATGATCGGCGAGATCATCATCTTGATCAGGTTCACGAAGCCGGTACCGAGCGGCTTGAGTTCGGTGGCGAAATCGGGGGCGGCCAGGCCCACGGCGATGCCGAGCACCACCGCGATGATCACGGCGATATAGAGATAGTGGGTACGGTCCCGCCTGACGGCTCCAGCAGCCACGGGGTGCCTCCTCGTTGAATTGGGCGTCCATGTCCCGATGGATGTCCGTGACTATTCAGGAGGCTGTGACACGGGTCACCGTTGCGTGCGTTTCGTTCACATAAAATCGGCCAGGCAGACTTGTTGCATGCGCATACCCGTTCCCCGCAGCCTCGCCGGCCAGCTCTTCGCCATGCAGGTCGTGCTGGTCGCCGCGATCGTGGCGGGCTGCGCGCTCTTCGCATACGTCACGGACCGCTCGCAGGCCGAGGAGACCGCGCGCCTGCAGACCCGGGCGACGGCGGCGGCCGCCGCGCGCTCACCCTCCGTCATCGAGGCCGCGCGCTCCGACGACCCGTCGGCGCGGCTCCAGCCGTACGCGGAGGCACTGCGCAAGGCCACCGGGGTCAACTTCGTGGTGATCATGACCCCGGACGGGACACGCTGGACGCACCCCGAGCCGGGCCAGATCGGCAAGACGTATCTGGGGCACATCGGCCCTGCGCTGCGGGGCAAGGTGCACACAGAGACGTACGTGGGCACGCTCGGCTCCTCGGTGCGGACGGTGGTCCCGGTATACGACGGCAAGAAGATCACCGGGCTTGTCAGCGCGGGCATCACCATCCAGAAGATCAGCGAGCAGGCGCGCAAGCAGGTCACCGCGCTGCTCGGCGTGGCGGGGGCCGCGCTCGCGCTGGGCGGCATCGGCACATACGTGATCAATGCCCGGCTGCGACGGCATACTCACGGCATGAACGCGGCCGAGCTGAGCCACATGCACGACTACCACCAAGCCGCGCTGCACGCCGTGCGCGAGGGGCTGATGATGCTCGACGGGCAGCGGCGGATCGCCCTGTTCAACGACGGGGCGCGCGAGCTCCTCGGACTGGACGACGACGCGGTGGGCCGCCCGGTGGCCGAACTCGGGCTGCCGGCCGCGCTCATGGGCGCGCTGCTGGCGTCCGAGCCGCGGGTCGACGAGGTGCATCTGACCGCCGACCGCGTCATCGTCGTGAACACCAGCCCGGTCGTCGGCGCCAAGCAGCGCGGGACTGTGGTCACACTCCGGGACCACACCGAACTCCAGGCGCTCTCGGGCGAGTTGGACTCTGAGCGCGGCTTCACCCAGGCCCTGCGCTCGCAGGCGCACGAGGCGGCCAACCGCCTCCACACGGTCGTCTCGCTGATCGAGCTCGGCCGCGTGGACGAGGCGGTCGACTTCGCGACCGCCGAGCTGGAACTGGCCCAGGACCTGACCGACCGGGTCGTCGGCGCGGTCGGCGAACCGGTGCTGGCCGCGCTGCTGCTCGGCAAGGCGGCGCAGGCGAACGAGCGGGGCGTTGAGCTGGTCCTCACGGAGGACAGCCGGATCGACGACGGGGTCCTCCCGCCGTCGCTGCCCGCGCGTGACCTGGTGACGATCCTGGGCAACCTGATCGACAACGCGGTCGACGCGGCGTCGGAGGCGGCGGGCTGGGGCGACCCGCTCGAACCCCGGCCCGCCGGACGGCCGCTGCGTGCCCGGGTCTCCGTCACGGCGCGCGCGGACAACGACGAACTGCTGCTGCGCGTCGCGGACTCGGGCGAGGGCATCGACCCGGCCGACGCGGACGAGGTGTTCCGGCGCGGCTGGTCCACCCGAGGCGCGGGGCGCGGGCTCGGCCTGGCGCTGGTCCAGCAGGCCGCGCACCGCAGCCGCGGCACTGTGGTGCTGGCCCAGGGCCCGGACGGCGGCGCGGAGTTCACCGTACGGCTGCCGCTGCACACGGCGGAGGTCCCGGCATGACCACCGCCCCGCTCGCGCCTCCCCCGCGCCCCGCCGCGCCTAGTGCCCGGCTGCCGCGCACCGCGGAGGTGTCCCCGTGAGCGGCGAGCCCATCAGAGTTCTCGTCGTCGAGGACGACCCCGTCGCCGCCGACGCGCACGCCCTCTACGTCGGCCGCGTCACCGGGTTCGCCGTCGCCGGGGTCGCGCACTCGCGCGCCGAAGCGGTACGGATTCTCGAACGCGCCGAGGTCGATCTGCTCCTCCTCGACCTCTACCTGCCCGACGGGCACGGCCTCCACCTCGTACGCTCGCTGCGCGCCGCCGGTCACTCGGCCGACGTCATCGCCGTGACCTCCGCCCGCGATCTCGCGATCGTCCGCGAAGGCGTCTCCCTCGGGGTCGTCCAGTACGTCCTGAAGCCCTTCACCTTCGCCACCCTCCGCGACCGCCTGCGCCGGTACGCCGAGTTCCGCGCCGCCGCAGGTGAGGCCAGCGGCCAGGACGAGGTCGACCGGGCGCTCTCCGCGCTCCGGGCGCCCGAGGGCGGCGGTCTGCCCAAGGGGCTCAGCGCCCCCACGCTGACGGCCGTCACCCGTACCCTGCGCGAATCCGCCGCCGGGCTCACCGCCGCCGAGGCCGGCGCCGCCGTCGGCATCTCGCGGATCACGGCGCGCCGCTATCTCGAGCATCTCGTCACCGAGGGGAGGGCCGTGCGCAGCCCCCAGTACGGGCAGATCGGGCGGCCCGAGTTCCAGTACCGCTGGAAGCCCGCCGCACATTGAGTGGCCGCCCCAACGACCTTGGCCTGCACGGGGATTGACCCTGTGAACGGGCCGGTCCTACGGTCACCGGGCAGCCCCCGTGCCCGCAGCCCTCCGGCTCGGACGCCCCCGGCTCAGAGGAGGTCGTGCCCGTGCGCCCCACCGCCCCACTGATCCTCGTCACCACCGTCACGGCACTAGCCGCGGCAACGCTCACGGCCTGCGGCGGCGACGCCGGCGGCGACCCCGACACCGTCAAGGTCGCCTACAACAGGTCCACCGACAACAAGATCCGCTTCAAGGACGCCCATCTCGAGGCCGCCAAGAAGCAGTTCGAGAAGGAACACCCGGGCAAGAAGATCAAGCTCATCCCGATCCAGGCCCCGGACAACGACTACGCCACCAAGGCGCAGCAGATGATGCGCTCCCCCAAGACCGCCCCGGATCTGGTCTACGAGGACACCTTCCGCATCAACTCCGACATCAAGGCCGGGTACTTGAAGCCACTGGACGCCTACCTCCCCAAGTGGGACCAGTGGAGCCAGTTCGTGGACACGGCGAAGGCCGCGGCCAAGGCGGAGGACGGCAGGACGTACGGCATCCCCGACGGCACCGACACCCGCGGCCTGTGGTTCAACAAGGCGATCTTCGCGAAGGCCGGCCTGCCCGCCGACTGGCAGCCCAGGAACTGGGCGGAGATCCTCACCGCGGCCCGTACCGTCAAACAGAAGGTACCCGGCGTCATCCCGCTCAACGTCTACACCGGCAAGGGCCCCGGCGAGGCTGCCGTGATGCAGGGCTTCGAGATGCTGCTGTACGGCACCGGCGAGGACCCCCTCTACGACGCCTCCGCCAAGAAGTGGGTCGCGGGCGGCAAGGGCTTCAAGGACTCGCTCGACTTCGTACGGACGGTCTACGCGGAGAAGCTGGGACCCGACGTCTCGGACGCCCTCGACCCCAACGTCGGCACACGCGTCGCCACCGAGTGGCTCCCCGAGGGCAAGCTGGCCATCTCCCTGGACGGCTCCTGGATGGGCCAGAACTGGATCAACAAGGGCCCCAAGGAGTGGCCGGAGTGGAGCAAGGAGCTCGCCCAGACCCCGATGCCGACGCAGAGGGGGCAGGCGCCCGGCAAGGTGTCCATGTCCGGCGGCTGGGCCTGGTCGATCCCGCAGAAGGCCAAGAACCCGGATCTCGCCTTCGACTTCATCAAGACGCTGCAGACAGCGGAGAACGCGACGCAGTGGTGCGTGGTCGCCGCGCAGATCGCCGTACGCAAGGACGTGGCGGCCGACCCGAAGTATCTGAAGTCCATGCCGGGCATCGACTTCTTCACCGGTCTGGTGCAGTACACCCACTACCGGCCCGCGCTGCCCGTCTATCCGCAGGTCTCGACGGCGATCGGCGAGGCGATGGAGAACGTGACGACGGGTGACGCATCGCCGGCGGAAGCGGCGAAGGCGTACGACGACCAGCTGAGTACGATCGTCGACGGCGCGGTCCTCACCAAGTGAGCGCCACCAGAACGGGATGGTGGCGGTGGGTACCGCTCACCCCCGCCACCATCCTTCTGCTTCTTTTTCTGGCGGGACCGATCGGCTACTGCGTCTGGATCGCCTTCACCGACACGCAGCTGACGGGCGCGTCCGGCTCCGACTTCGTCGGCCTGGACAACTTCCGCCGGGCCTTCGCCGACGACGATTTCCGTAACGCCGTCTGGCTCACGCTCGTCTTCACCTTCGTCTCGGCCGTGGTCGGCCAGAACACCCTGGGCCTGGCGCTGGCCGGCCTGATGCGGGCCGCGTCCCGTCCCGTACGGACCCTCACCGGCACCCTCGTCATCACGGCCTGGGTGCTGCCGGAGATCGTCGCGGCGTTCCTGCTGTACACCTTCTTCCGCCGCGAGGGAACGCTGAACGCCCTGCTGGACTGGCTCCATCTGCCGTCCCAGAACTGGCTGTTCACCCTTCCCATCCTTGCGGTGTCGTTCGCCAATGTCTGGCGCGGCACCGCCTTCTCGATGCTGATCTACTCCGCCGCGCTCGCCGAGATCCCGCGCGACATCACGGAGGCGGCGGAGGTCGACGGGGCGAGCGGCCCGCGCCGGATCTGGCACATCACGCTGCCGATGATCCGCCGCTCCATCGGCACCAATCTGATGCTCAACACCCTCTCGACGCTGTCGGTCTTCGGCCTGATCTGGGCGATGACGCGCGGCGGCCCGGGCAATCGCAGCCAGACGCTGCCGGTGTTCATGTACGACCAGGCGTTCCTGAAGAGCCTGATCGGCTACGGCACGGCGGTGGCGCTGCTGCTTCTGCTGGTGGGCTCGCTGTTCTCGATCGTCTATCTGCGTCTGATGAAGGTGGAGGTGTGATGCGCCGGACCACCCGGGCCCGGCTCACCGCCGACGCCGCGCTGCTGCTGACCGCCGCGGCTTTCGCGATTCCGCTGGTGTGGCTGCTGCTGGCCTCGGTGGACACGGAGGCGGATCTGCGGGTGCGGGCGCCCTCGTCGTTCACCGCGGACAACTTCGACGCGGTGCTCACCGACGAGATCACTTTCACGCCGATGCTCAACAGCCTGCTGCTGTGCGGCGGCGCGACTGTGCTGACGGTGGTGTGCGCGGCGCTCGCCGCGTATCCGCTCTCGCGCCATCACTCGCGCTGGGGCCGTCCGTATCTGCTGACGATCCTGTTCACGACGTGTCTGCCGATCACCGCGGTCATGGTCCCGGTCTACGGACTGTTCGTGCAGGTCGATCTGATCGACACGATGTACGGCACGGGCCTTTTCCTCGCCACGTCCCAACTGCCGCTCTCCATCTGGCTGATGAAGAATTTCATGGACGGCGTCCCGGTGGTCCTGGAGGAGGCGGCCTGGACGGACGGGGCGTCGAGTCTGCAGACGCTGACCAGGGTCGTGCTGCCGCTGATGGGTCCGGGACTGACCGTGGTGACGATCTACACCTTCATCCAACTCTGGGGGAACTTCTTCGTACCGTTCATGCTGATCCTCTCCCCCGAGCAGCTGCCCGCGTCCGTCTCGATCTTCAGCTTCTTCGGCAACTACGGCTCGGTGATCTACGGGCAGCTCGCGGCGTTCTCGATCCTGTACTCGGCGCCGGTGCTGGTGCTGTACATGCTGATCGCCCGGAGGCTGGGCGGGGGGTTCGCGCTGGGGGGCGCCGTCAAGGGGTGATGGACCGGCCTGTATCGTCACGTGACGTTACCAAGTGGTAACGATCAGCTCGGACGTTCCTACGATAAGTTGCTCTGGGTGAACGAACCGTAGTCGTCGGCTCCTGTGGCCCCCTAGCGTGTGCACGTGCACCACACCCCCTCCCCACCCTTCAACGCCCCCGCCGCACGCCGACTGCGCGAGGCCCTCGGAATGGCTCCCGGCCATGTCGCGTACGGCCTCCGTGCCCAGTACGGGCTCCACATCACCCCCGACACGGTGGTCGCCTGGGAACGCGGACTCGACGCCCCCGGAGCGCACGAACTGACGGCGCTCGCGGGGGTGTTGTGGTGCGCGCCCACCGATCTGCTCACCGCCGCGACCACCCTGCGCGAGCACCGGATGGCGCGCGGCCTCGCCCCCGACGACCTGGCTCGGCGGGTGGGCGTGGACGCCACCTCGTACGGGCGGATGGAGGAGTCGGGGCGCTGGCGCGGCAACGAGCGGCAGACCAGCGCGCTCGCCGAGGCGCTGGAACTGGGCCCCCGCGAGCTGCTGACCGCGACCGGCCGGGACGAGGACCTCGCCGATCTGCTGCGGGACGCGATGAAGGCGCGCTGGCAGGCGTACGTACGCCCGGTCGGGAAGATGCTGCCGATGGACCGCGGCCACCTCGAGGGCGTGCTGCAGGAGCTGCACGCCGCCTATCAGTCCAGGATGGTGGCCACCCTCAGCTGGGGCGCCACGTCACAGGACACCGGGGAGCCGGGCCGGGAGTTCCTGGACCGGATAGTGGACCACTTCTGGGAACTGGCGCACGGCTAGGGCGTGCCGGTCTCCCGGTCAAACGCGAACAACTGACCCTTCGCGTCCTTGGTGCAGGTCAGCTGCCGTATCTCGGCGCCGGGCTGCGTGGCGGCCTCAGGCACCCCGGCGCACAGGTCGCTGTGCAGGGGCCGCATCCGGTAGCCGCGCACCGGCTTCCCCACCGGCTCCAGCCGGAAGGCCTCTGCGGGGCCGCGTTTGCCGCACTCCTGGTCTTCGACCGGCGCGCCGACCTCCATCGACTTCTCCTTGACACCGGTGCAGCCCTCGCCGAATGTCCTGTGGAAGGTCACGATCCGCCAGGCGGGTTCGAGGCCCTTCAGGCTGAAGCGCGGGGTGGTGTCGGGCGAGCACGGCTGCTGGTACAGCTGCCCGTTCTGCCCGCCTTCCTCTGCCAGACACAGACCCGAATGGACGGCCCTGATCCGTACGGGCCCGGGCCGAAGAGGGCCGGGCTGAAGAGTGCCGGGCTGAGACGAGCCCGGCTGCGCAGAGGCGGGCCGCGAAGAGCCGGGCTCCGTGCTCTGCTTCTTCTCCCGCTCGTCGGAGTCGAAGGAGGCGAGCGTCACCGCCAGCGCGACCCCGCCCAGCGCGACGACCACCGTCGGCAGCAACGCACGGGCGAGCCACGGTCTGCGCGGCGGCTCGGGCGGCCCGGACTCCTCGGCGCCGGGTCCCGGTCCCGCTGCCGGTCCCGGTCCCGGTTCCGTTCCCGGTCCCGCTGCCGGTGCCGGTTCGCCGACGGCGTACTCCGGGACCTCGGCTGACGGCCGTTCGCGCCGGCTGAGCTCCTTGCGAACGCGCAGCCAGGTCTCGGCCGTCCCGGGGCCGCAGCCGCAGGCGCGTACGAACGCCGCCACGAGTTCCTCGCGCGGCACCGTGCTGCGGCTGAGCATATTGGCGACGGTCGAGCGCGGCAGTACGTCGCCGACCGCATCCGCCCGAGCGGTCAACTCCCGGTAGGTCAGGCCGGACCAGTCCTTGAGCGCCTGCATCTGCGCGACGAACTCGGCAGAGCTCCGGGCCTGTTCGGGATCCGGAGCGGCGGGTCCGTCGGAGTCCATGCGTCCCTCCCCTTCGACGTTCACCTGCTGGGACAGGGTCGGGACATGTCCCGGACGCGGAACAGCCTTGCGATTCACTCCAGTCAACTCAAGAGTGATCTGCGCCATCCAAGGCGAAAAAGGAGTGGCCTTGATCGCGCACGGGGGTCACGGTCAAGGCCACTCGGCAGCCGAAGCCGAAGCAGGAGTCAACGTCAAAGCAGAAGCCGAAGCCGAAGCACGCAGGGTCAGAAGACCGACTCCGCCTCGTACACCCGGTCCTCGGGCACGGTCTTCAGCTGGGCGACCGCCGCCGCCAGCGGCACCATCACCACGTCCGTCCCGCGCAGCGCGGTCATCATGCCGAACTCGCCGCGGTGCGCCGCCTCCACCGCATGCCAGCCGAAGCGCGTCGCCAGCACCCGGTCGTACGCGGTCGGCGTGCCACCACGCTGCACATGACCGAGAATCACCGGCCGCGCCTCCTTACCGAGCCGCAGCTCCAGCTCCGCGGCGAGGCGGTTGCCGATGCCCTCGAAGCGCTCGTGCCCGAACTGGTCGATCGCGCCCTTCGCGTAATCCATCGAGCCCTCTGCCGGATGCGCGCCCTCCGCCACGCACACCACCGCGAACTTCTTGCCGCGTGAGAATCGCTCCTCGACCATCTTGACCAGGTCCTCGACCTGGAAACGCCGCTCGGGCAGACAGATGCCGTGCGCGCCGCCCGCCATGCCGGACTCCAGCGCGATCCAGCCCGCGTGCCGGCCCATGACCTCGACGACCATGACGCGCTGGTGCGACTCGGCCGTGGTCTTGAGGCGGTCGATGGCCTCGGTGGCGACCGTGACGGCGGTGTCGAAGCCGAAGGTGCGGTCGGTGCCGGAGATGTCGTTGTCGATGGTCTTCGGCACGCCGACGACGGGCATCCCCGCGTCGGAGAGCATCCGGGACGCGGTGAGCGTGCCCTCGCCGCCGATCGGGATGAGCGCGTCGATGCCGTACTGCTTCGCCAACTCCGCGGAACTCTCGGCGGCTTCGCGCAGCCGGCCGCGCTCGAGGCGCGCGGAGCCCAGGATCGTACCGCCGCGGGGGAGAATGCCGCTGACGGCGTTGAGGTCGAGCGGCCGGTAGTGGCCGTCGAGCAGCCCCTTGAACCCGTCCTCGAAACCTATGACTTCGTCGCCGTGGCCGGTCAGAGCCCGGTGCACGACCGACCGGATCACTGCGTTCAGGCCCGGGCAGTCGCCGCCTGCCGTGAGAACTCCGATGCGCATCGTGCTGTGTCTCCTGCTCGTCATTGGTACATGTGAGCCCAGGTTCGATTGTTCCACGGACCCCGGGGAACCCGCGCTTTCAGCTACTCCGCCGTACTGCGCCGGGCCCTCGCTCGCGGGCCTTTGGACCAGGCCTCGCCCGGCGGGCGCCTTATCCACCCGCAGAGGTATTGTCAAGAGGGCAATGCCGCCCCAAGCGGCTTTTTTGTATGCACAAACATGGACATGACGGGAGAGCATGCGTGACGCGCAGCGTGTACGTAACCGGGATCGACCGCGGAGACGGCCGGCAGGTCGTCGAGCTGGGAGTCATGGAGCTCCTGACCCGCCAGGTGGACCGGGTGGGCGTCTTCCGTCCGCTGGTCCACGACGGCCCCGACCGGTTGTTCGACCTGCTGCGTGCCCGCTACCGGCTGTCGCAGGACCCCGCGTCCGTCTACGGCCTCGACTACCACGAGGCCGCCGCGCTGCAGGCCGAGAAGGGCACCGACGAGCTGGTCTCCCGGCTCGTCGAGCGCTTCCACCAGGTGGCGCGGGAGTACGAGGTCGTACTCGTCCTCGGCACCGACTACCACGCCACGCAGCTGCCCGACGAGCTCGCACTCAATGCCCGGCTGGCCAATGAGTTCGGCGCCTCGGTGATCCCGGTGGTCGGCGGCAAGGGCCAGACCGCCGAGTCGGTGCGGGCCGAGACCCGTAATGCCTACCGCGCGTACGAGGCCCTGGGCTGCAACATCCTCGCCATGGTCGCCAACCGGGTCATCCCCGAGGAGCGCGAGAGCATAGCCGAGCGGCTGGCGGCCCGCCTCCCGGTGCCCTGTTACGCGCTGCCCGACGAGCCGGCCCTCGCCGCCCCCACGGTCGCCCAGATCGCCTACGCGCTGCACGGCACGGTTCTCCTCGGCGACGACGCGGGCCTGTCCCGTGACGCGCTGGACTTCGTCTTCGGCGGCGCGATGCTGCCCAACGTCCTGAACGCACTGACCCCCGGCTGCATGGTGGTCACCCCCGGCGACCGCGCCGATCTGGTGGTGGGCGCGCTGGCCGCGCACTCCGCCGGCACCCCGCCCATCGCGGGCGTACTGCTGACGCTGAACGAGCGGCCGAGCGAGCAGGTCCTGACGCTGGCTTCCCGGCTCGCGCCCGGCACCCCGGTGGTCCTGGTCGCCGGCACCAGCTTTCCCACCGCGGCCGAACTCTTCGCGCTGGAAGGCAAGTTGAGCGCCTCGACGCCGCGTAAGGCGGAGACCGCGCTGGGCCTGTTCGAGCGGCATGTCGACACCGGCGACCTGCTGGCCCGTATCTCGGTGGCCCGCAGCGGCCGGGTCACCCCGATGATGTTCGAGCACGACCTGCTAGAGCAGGCCCGCGCCGACCGCCGTCGCGTCGTGCTGCCCGAGGGCACCGAGGAGCGGGTGCTGCGCGCCGCCGACGTGCTGCTGCGCCGCGACGTCTGCGAGCTGACCCTCCTCGGCGACACGGACGTCATCCGCAAGAAGGCCGCGGACCTCGGCATCGACCTGAGCGCCGACGCCACCCAACTGATCGACCCGCAGACCTCAGAGCTGCGCCAGGTCTTCGCCGAGCGGTACGCACGGCTGCGCGCCCACAAGGGCGTGACGGTGGAGCTGGCGTACGACGTGGTGGCGGACGTGAACTACTTCGGCACCCTGATGGTCGAGGAGGGCCTGGCCGACGGCATGGTGTCGGGGTCGGTGCACTCGACGGCCGCGACGATCCGCCCCGCCTTCGAGATCATCAAGACGAAGCCTGGGGGCACCTCCCAGGGCGAAGCCTCTGGGGGAGCCGCTGGGGGAGCCTCGATCGTCTCGTCGGTCTTCTTCATGTGCCTGGCCGACAAGGTGCTGGTGTACGGCGACTGCGCGGTCAACCCGGACCCGAACGCCGAGCAGCTCGCGGACATCGCGGTCCAGTCGGCGGTGACGGCGGCCCGCTTCGGCGTGGAGCCGCGGATCGCGATGCTCTCGTACTCCACGGGCACCTCAGGCTCCGGCGCGGACGTCGACAAGGTGCGGGAGGCGACCAAGCTGGTGCGGGCGTTGCGTCCGGACCTGCGGATCGAGGGCCCGATCCAGTACGACGCGGCGGTCGAGCCGTCCGTCGCGGCGACGAAGCTGCCGGACTCCGAGGTAGCGGGCGAGGCGACGGTGCTGATCTTCCCGGACCTCAACACCGGCAACAACACCTACAAGGCCGTGCAGCGCTCGGCCGGCGCCGTGGCCGTCGGACCGGTGCTGCAGGGTCTGCGCAAGCCGGTGAACGACCTGTCGCGGGGCGCGCTCGTCAGCGACATCGTGAACACGGTCGCGATCACCGCGATCCAGTCACAGCCCGTGCAGACCGCATCCATATGACCACGCCTACAGAAAGCACCACCGCCGTGACCGCGAATGCCACCCGGGTCCTCGTCCTCAACTCCGGCTCCTCGTCGGTGAAGTACCAGCTGCTCGACATGAGTGACTCCTCGCGTCTGGCGGTCGGGCTGGTCGAGCGGATCGGCGAGGGGGCCTCCCGCCTCGTGCACACCCCGCTGACCGGTGACGGCGCCGAGAAGCGCGAGCGCACCGGCCCGATCGCCGATCACGGCGCCGCGCTCAAGGCGGTCGCCGACGAGCTGACGCAGGACGGGCTGGGCCTGGACTCCCCCGAGCTGGCGGCGATCGGCCACCGGGTGGTCCACGGCGGCCAGAGGTTCACCGCGCCGACCGTGATCACCGACGAGGTGCTCACCGAGGTGGAGCGGCTGGTCCCGGTGGCCCCGCTGCACAACCCGGCGAACATCGCCGGCATCCGTACCGCCCGGGCGCTGCGCCCGGATCTCCCCCAGGTGGCGGTCTTCGACACCGCCTTCCATACGACGATGCCGGAGTCCGCGGCCCGCTACGCGATCGACGTCGAGACGGCGGACGCACACCGGATCCGCCGCTACGGCTTCCACGGCACGTCGCACGCGTACGTCTCCCGCCGGACCGCGGCCCTGCTGGGCAAGGACCCGTCCGAGGTGAACGTCATCGTCCTGCACCTGGGCAACGGGGCATCCGCGTCTGCGGTCGCGGGCGGCCGGTGCGTGGAGACCTCGATGGGACTGACGCCGCTGGAGGGCCTGGTGATGGGCACCCGCTCAGGTGACATCGACCCCGCGGTTACGTTCCACCTCAAGCGGGTCGCGGGAATGTCGGCGGATGAGAGCGACGAACTGCTCAACAAGAAGAGCGGTCTGATGGGTCTGTGCGGCGACAACGACATGCGGGAGATCCGCCGCAGGATCGACGAGGGGGACGAGCGCGCCCGGCTCGCCTTCGACATCTACATCCACCGGCTGAAGAAGTACATCGGCGCGTATTACGCGGTACTCGGCCGGGTGGACGCGATCGTGTTCACGGCCGGGGTCGGTGAGAACGCTGCGCCGGTGCGCGAGGCAGCCGTCGCGGGCCTGGAGGAGCTGGGGCTTGCGGTGGACGCGGACCTGAATGCCGTACGCAACGGCGAACCGCGTCTGATCTCGCCCGGCCACGCACGGGTCGCGGTGGCCGTGGTTCCGACGGACGAGGAATTGGAGATCGCCCAGCAGACCTTCGCTCTGGTCGCTCCGGAGGGCGACTGAGAACGGCCCCCAGCTGCCCTCGCCTGAGCGGCAGCCCGCCCATTTGTACTTTCCACTAGACGGAATATTCCGCATCGAAACAAACCGATAGGATCCGCCTTATGCGCCGTTCCAAAATCGTCTGCACACTTGGCCCCGCCGTCGACTCCTACGAGCAGCTGAAAGCGCTCATCGAGGCCGGCATGAACGTGGCCCGATTCAACATGAGCCATGGAACCCACGCTGAGCACGAGGAGCGGTATCACCGCGTGCGCCAGGCGTCGGACGACACCGGCCGCGCGGTCGGCGTGCTCGCCGACCTCCAGGGCCCCAAAATCCGTCTGGAAACCTTCGCCGAGGGGCCGGTCGAACTGGTCCGCGGCGACGAATTCACCATCACCACCGAGGACGTCGTCGGCGACAAGTCGATCTGCGGCACTACCTACAAGGGCCTGCCCGGCGATGTGTCCAAGGGCGACCAGATCCTGATCAACGACGGCAATGTCGAGCTGCGGGTCGTCGAGGTCGAGGGTCCGCGGGTCAAGACGATCGTCGTCGAGGGCGGTGTGATCTCCGACCACAAGGGCATCAACCTGCCCGGCGCGGCCGTCAATGTCCCGGCCCTGTCCGAGAAGGACGTCGACGACCTGCGCTTCGCCCTGCGGATGGGCTGCGACCTGGTCGCGCTCTCCTTCGTACGGGACGCGAGCGACGTCAAGGACGTCCACAAGGTGATGGACGAGGAGGGCCGCCGGGTCCCGGTCATCGCCAAGGTGGAGAAGCCTCAGGCGGTCGAGAACATGCAGGACGTCGTGATGGCGTTCGACGGCGTGATGGTCGCGCGCGGTGACCTGGCCGTCGAGTACCCGCTCGAGAAGGTCCCGATGGTGCAGAAGCGCCTCGTCGAGCTGTGCCGCCGCAACGCCAAGCCGGTGATCGTGGCGACCCAGATGATGGAGTCGATGATCACCAACTCCCGCCCGACCCGCGCCGAGGCGTCCGACGTCGCGAACGCGATCCTGGACGGCGCGGACGCGGTCATGCTCTCGGCCGAGTCCTCGGTCGGCGCGTATCCGATCGAGACGGTCAAGACGATGTCGAAGATCGTCGTCGCGGCGGAGGAAGAGCTGCTCTCCAAGGGCCTCCAGCCCCTGGTCCCGGGCAAGAAGCCGCGCACCCAGGGCGGCTCGGTGGCCCGCGCGGCCTGCGAGATCGCGGACTTCCTGGACGGCAAGGCCCTGGTCGCCTTCACCCAGTCCGGCGACACGGCCCGCCGCCTGTCCCGCTACCGCGTGGCCCAGCCGATCCTGGCCTTCACGACGGAGGCGGCGACCCGCAGCCAACTGGCGCTGAGCTGGGGCGTGGAGTCGTATGTGGTTCCGCACGTGGACAACACGGACGCGATGGTCGACCTGGTCGACGCGGAGCTGCTGAAGCTCCAGCGGCACAACGAGGGCGACATCATGATCATCACGGCGGGCTCGCCTCCGGGAGTCCCGGGGACGACGAACATGGTGCGGGTGCACCACTTGGGCGGCGAGCACCGCGCCTGACGCGCCTGCCCCACAGCTGACGAGGGCGGCACCCCGGTTCCTGGGAACCGGGGTGCCGCCCTTCCTGATGGGGCGGCGAATCCCGGATCGCCCAGACAGCAGCGGTACGGCGCGTGTGTAGCACCCTGTGGCACGTGGCGTCACTAACGGCGTACCGTGGAGCCATGAGCACGCAGCCCGAGATCACCCAACGCGATCTCCGCAACCGATCCAAAGAGATCATGGACGCAGTGCAGGACGGGCAGTCGTTCACCGTCACGCGCGACGGGCACCGGATCGGTGAGCTGATCCCGCTGCGTCGACGCAGGCGTTTCGTCCCCCGTGGAGAGTTCGCGGCACTGTCGCGGTCCGCTCCCGACATCTCGCTCGACGCCTTCCGCGCGGATCAGGACATGACGGCCGAGCAGGAAGCGGACGACCCGTATGCCCGTTGAAAGATCCGCCGAAGTGCCCGTCGCGCACCTGCAGGGTCTGCTCGACACCAACATCATGATCCTCCGGAAGTGGGTGGATCCCGACGAGCTGCCCGCCGAGGTGGCGATCAGCGCCATCACCCTCGCCGAGCTCTCCGCGGGACCTCACGAGGTCCGCAGAAACGAGGAACAGAGCGACTACGACGAGTACGCCGAGCGAGCCAGACGACTCGATGTACTACAGCGCGCAGAGAGCGAGTTCGATCCCATTCCCTTCGGCGTGGAGGCGGCTCGCATTTATGGCAGGGTTTGCGCGGCCGTGATCGCCGCGGGCCGAAAGCCAAGGCGTCGCGTTGTGGATCTGATGATTGCGGCCGTCGCGATCGCTGAGGGCCTTCCGCTGTTCACCACCAACCCGGACGACTTCAAGGGGCTGGACGACCTGCTCACGGTGGTACCGGTCACGCGCCCGAGGGTGCTCCACGACCGGTGAGATGCGTCAACGCCTCCTGTGCGCCGTGGACGAACATGGTGCGGGTGCACCTCTTGGGCGGCAAGCAGCGCGGCCGACCGCGCACCGTCCGTGTACAGACATGACGGTGCCCCGGCCTCCGGTGGAGGCCGGCGCCGTCGCATATCACGGAAGTTGCGCGGCCACCTCCCGCCAGACCTCGTATTCGCCTCGGCGCGGGTGCTCCGCGAGCAGCGAGTCGAGCAGCCTCGCCGGGGCGAGCAAACGTCGGATGGTGCGCAGTTCGAGGATCTGCTCGCGCGCCAGCTCACGCCAGCCCGGGGCGAGCTCGGACGCCGCTTGCGACGTCATGGGCATGGCGTCCAGCGCCCGTTCGAGCACAAGCCCCGCGTCGAGCAGCGGTACGCCCTGCCGCGGGCCCACCGCGTCGAACAGCGACGCCCTCAGCCACAAGTCCCGCATCAGCCACTCGTGGCTCTGCGGGCCCGTCGAATGCTCTGCTGCCGCGAGCAGGGACGACCACGCCTGCGCTGCCGCCTGCCACTGCTTGTCCGAGAGCCGTGCGCAGTCCCTCTGAAGCCTGGCGGCGAACTGCTGGGCAGCCGCCATCCACTCACTGACGTCGCCCTCGGCCTCCCGGACATCAGGAGCGGACCAGCGGCACACCTGCGCGTCGAGATCCATCCGGTCGAGATCGTCGAAGAGGCCGCTCACAGGAAGCTCACCCCCACCGAGGCGAAGGCCTCTCTGCCGATCGTCTCGGCTCCGCCGCCAGCAGCCCAGAACTTGCACGCCCGCGCGCCGGTTCGGGCGACCACAGCTTGGACACCCTAGAACGCCGAGTCCTCAGCCGGGAAGATTCTTTGGAATTATTGAGCGGACATGCACACGCCTCCCTCACAGCTCGCCGCATCCCCCACCCCGCCCCCAACCAGCGGATCGACTTCGGCAAGGACAGCGGGCGATTCTGTACCCAAATCAGACGCAGCCTGAGCTCTGATCGGCTATCACACCTGCAGCTCGGCCCAGACTGTCTTTCCTGGACCTGATGGACGAGGGATAACAGCCCAGCGGGTTGCCAGCTGGGAAACGAGGAAGAGCCCGCGGCCGCCGTCAGTTTCGGGGTCGGCCGCACAGGAAACTAACGGCTGTTCCTCGGTTCGGGTATCAGTAACGTCGATTCGGATCACGGATGCCGTCAGGACCAGTCGGACGTGAAAGTCCCGCCCGCGGACATGCCCGTGCCGAACAGCGTTGCCTGTGAGTTCAGCCGCGATGAGGGTGACCGTCTCGTTGGCCTCCGACGCATACGGATAGCCCCAGTCGTCGAGTCGGTGAGCCACCAATCGCCGCGCGAGGCGGGCACCACGTGGACTGGAGGTGAATCGCATGCCGAACTCACCTGCGGGCGCGACGAGTTCATGGTCACTTACGGTGCGGGGTGTATCGCTCTTCACGGGCAGGCCTTTTCCACTCGATGCTGCACGGCCGATGAACTGCAACCAGTCAACGACCGCGGGAATGCGAGCGAACAGGAAGGGACGTTGTCCCCGCTCCCGCCGGCGACCGGAAAACTTTGCACCCTCATGACTCGCCGCCTGGCCCGAAGAGGAACGGCGGGCTACTTCCGATCACATGGTGTCCAACGTCGCACTCAAGAGCCGGATGATCGAACTCGGCCTGACTCAGGAGGAGTTGGCGCGTCGTATGAATGACGCGCTCGATGAGATCACCGGCAGGCCCGGCGATGTTTCCGACCGCACGGTTCGCAACCTGGTGAGTGGAAAGACCCGACGCCCCATCGGGCGCACCTGTGTTGCACTGGAGAGGGTCTTCGACTGCCCGGTCAAGGACCTCGGGTTCAGCCCGCCCCGTACCGCAGTGCCTCCGGAGGATCCCGTGCGGCGACGTACCTTCATCACCTCTGCCACCGGAACCGCAGCCGCATCGTTTGTCCCTGCATCGCGCCGGGTTGGGGCTGCGGACGTAGAGCGGCTCCAGGACGGGCTCGACCACCTGACGACGCTGGACGACCGGCGCGGAGGGCATTCCGCACTGGAAGAAGCTGCCTTGGCGGGTGCTCAGCTGGCTCTCAGGTTGCAGCAGAGCGGCGTGAGTGAGCGCGTTCGCCAGAGGCTCTTCAGCGTCGCCGCCGACTACACCACCAGGGCGGCATGGTCCTGTATCGACGACCGTCGGCTCGACCAGGCGCAGCAGCACCTGGGGCGCTCCATGGTCTTCGCCGGAATGGCCCAGGACAGCGCAGCACAGTTCAGCGCGTGGAACCAGATCGCAATGCTCTCCCGGCAACGACGGCGACACACCGATGCGATCTCAGCGGCGCAAGCCGCGCAGGCTTTGCCGATCACTCGCCGCGATCCGCTCTTCGCTTCGCTCGCGCACGCAAGGCTCGCAATCGGCCACTCCAATCGGAACGACCGGCATACCGCTCTGCGAAGCCTCGGATACGCCGAGGAAGCCCTGGACAAAGCAAGGCCCGTATCGCGACCCAGCTGGATTGGCTTCTACGGCCCCGCCGAGTTGCTCGCCATCACCGCCATCGTTCAGCAGCGATTGGGATTGTCGGCGGAAGCTGAAGCGTCATCCCACAGAGCCCTGGCCATCACGCCGGACCGATATCGCCGCAACAGGGCGCTGTCCACCGTCCGCCTGGCACTCGCACAGCTTCACCAGGGCGATCTCGATCTTGCGTGCGCAACGGCCAGCGATGTATTCAGCATCATGGAGGGCGCAGAGATCCCCGGGCGCATCCGCACCGAGCTTGGCGACTTTCACCGCTCGGTTCAGGACCATGCGCCGAAGTCTCAGCAGGCAGCAGAATTGACCGACCGATTGCGCGCGAAGTGGAGCTGAATTCCATGATCGAGCTGCGACACTATCGACACGAAGACCTTCCGGCCATACGCCAGACGCTGCTCGACGTGCACGCAACGATCCCGGAGTATTCGCCGGACGATCCCTTCAGTCAGCGATTTCCGTGGTTCGTGGATCACTGGGGCGCCCATGCCGAGTTCACGTGTGTCATTGGCTACGCCGGTGACAATGCGATCGGCTTTGCGTACGGAGCTCCACTCAACGAGGGGCGTGAGTGGTGGCGCGACCATCTCAAGCCTGCGCCGGAGAAGGCGCGAACGTACGCCGTATCGGAACTGATGGTGCGTCCTGAGTGGCGCAAGACGGGCGTCGCAGACCGGCTTCATCAAGCATTGCTGGCGAACCTGAAGGAAGACATCGCGGTTCTGCTCGTCGACACCACGCACGCGAAGGTTCAAGCACGGTACGAGGGTTGGGGGTATCGGAAGGTCGGTGAGCGACAGCCATTCGCCGACTCCCCGGTCTTCGCCGTCATGGTCAAACCGCTGTCATAGAAACGACTGTGGGCCGCACCTGAAGTCGAGGTGCGGCCCACAGCCTTGTGCGGCTCCCGGAAGGGCTTAGTTGCCACCGGTGAAGTGGTTGTGCAGGCCGGGAACCGTCAGCGTCCCGCCGAACTGGCCCGCCTGCGTCACCTTCACGTCGGTGAAGAAGGCGAAGGGAACATTCAGCGGCGGAGGGGTCTGCGGGCTGAAGGTGACCGGGATGAGGCCGAAGAGGTTGCCCTTCAGCTCCTCCGTGTACATCGTCACCGTGCCGTTGCGGATCGTCGAGGTGGAGCCCTTGGAGGCCTCGACATGCGCGGTCGTCCCGTTCGGGCCGACGACCAGCTGGTGGAGGTCCTTGATGTCCACGCTCGAAGCCGTGAACTTCAGTACCTTCTTGATCTTTCCGCTGCCCGTCTTCACCTCGACGATGCCCTTGTAGTCCAGGCCGTTCAGTGTGAGCTTCGAGGTCTCCAGGATCCACGGGTCGTCCGGGAGCAGCGGGAGGCCCGGCTCCAGGTCCGCCGCGGCGAGCGCCTTCGGGTCCGTGGTCGGGCACGGGAAGGGCGGCTTGGCCCCGTCCGGAATGTCCACGTCCAACTTGGGGTCGAGGCTCTTGACCGCCTCGTCCAGCTCCTCGGTCGTCGCCCCGGCCTTGTCCGCCGCGTCCTTGATGGCGTCCTTGGTCTTGTCCACCGTCTCATCCACCTCGTCCACCGTGTCGGTGGGCTCCGTGGACGGCTTGGTGGAGGGCGTGGTGGACGGCTCGGTGGACGGCTTCGCGGACGGAGTTGTCGACGGCGTCGGCTCGGTGGTCGCCGTGGCGCTCGGCGTCGGGCTGCTGGTCGGCTCCTCGTCGGGGCCGTCCAGGATGTCCTTGATCGCTTCGCCGACACCCAGCGGGTCCAGCGGGTTCCTGGTCTGCGTCTCGCTCGGCGTGGGAGCCGGGCTCGTCGAGGGCGCGTTCGCGTCCGCGGGCTCGCCCGCGTCAGAGGCCGACGGGGTCGTGCCCGGCTTCGGCTCGTCCTCGTCGTTGCCGCCCGCCGAACCGCTCGGGGTCGGCTCTGGCTCCTCCGACGGAGACTCGGAGGGCTTCTCCGACTCCGACGGCTTCGGCGACTCGGACTCCGCAGGCTCGTCCGAGCGGGTCACACACGGACCCGGGGCGAAGGGGATGTCCTTGTCGTCCGCAACTGCCAGCCTGGGGGTGAGTCCCATGCCCACGAATACGGCAGTGGGCATGGCGGCCAGGGCTATCGCCTTGCTCGCGGGTATCTGCAGCTTGGTCAGGAGCGATTTCCTTGGAGCCGCATGCCGCGGCCCGGACTTCACCCTGGTGGAATCACCACCATCAGCCGTGCTCAGCTGCGTTTCGTCACCCCGCACTGTTCCTCCCGCCGTTGGCGTGGGCAGTCGTTCCGGTCACGTTCGGGTCGTATCCCTCGTCAGCGCGCGGCTCGGGAAAAAACGGGTCACTCGCATCGCTGTCCGGGCCAGGGGTCTCTTCCGGCTCGGACCGCTCGACGGGCTCGGCCGCCGGCTTGGCCGGTGCCCAGGAGATGGACATCGCTCCACCGATCAGAGAGAGCAGGAATCCGATCAGGAACCCGCCGATGTTCGCGACCGGGATCGAGATGAGCCCGAGAACGATCGTGGCGACACCCGCGAACACCCGGACGACGGAGTGGAACCACATCGTCAGGCCGAGCGTCATCAGCAGGACGCCGATGATCAGCGAGCCCGCTCCCGCCGTGGTGGCCATGGCGATCGTGAGATTGCCGAGCCGGAGGTCGGCGTACGGCAAGTAGGCGATCGGGATGCCACCGAGCAGGGTGAACAGGCCTGCCCAGAAGGGCCGGTTGCCACGCCATGCGCGGAAGCGCAGCCGCCAGTAGGTGAATCCGCGGGAACCAGTGGACTCGGCGCTCATGGAAAACAGCTCCCTGGAACGGTCTTACTCAAAGAAGTGTGAGATGGGTGGATCGGGCAGGGGCCTCGTACAGACGGCCCCGGCCCGTCCAAAGTGCCGACTGGAGCGGACGCTCCTAGAAGCACTCCTTGACGCCCTTGTGAAGCTTCAGCTGCAGACCGCTGAGCTTGAACGTGCCGGCCGTGGTCGCCCACGCCTTCTGCTCAACGCCGGTCAGCTTCGCCACCTTCGCGCGCTGTGCGAAGCCGTACGGGTTGGCCCTGGTACCGGGCTGAATGCCCGGGTCCTTGAGCTGACCCGCCGCGACGCCGATGTCGATGTCCTCGAACGCGGCGTCCGCCTTGAGGTCCGAGACATCCAGGTAGATGTCCGTGGCCTCGACCGGCTTCTTCGCGTCCTGACCGGCCCTCAGCTCAAGGCTCACGTTGCCGATGAACGGCACGTTGGGAGTGACGACCGACTGGCACATGTCGACGATGGTGGCGGTCTTGAAACCGGACACCGCGACCGGAGCCGCGAAGTCCTTGCCGTCCAGCGTCTTACCGGATGCCACGCTGCCGTACTGAACGAAGTTGGTACCGGTCAGGCTCTTGGCTTTGACCTTGAACTCCTGGCCGGAAATGCTGAAGGAAGCGGCGAGCGCCCCCTGTGCCAGGCCGATGCCTATCGCGGCCGTTGCGGCCACACTCGGCACCATGACTAGGGCGAACCGCTTCCATCTGGTTCCGCCACGAGCCACAGACTCCATGACTTTCCTCCTTCTCGGACGTACATCTCCGGTCCGGACCGTGGGTCCGTCCTGGGATGGGAGAAGTGCTACGTCCTCGGGAAGGAGAGCGCCCGTACTTTCAGGCGCTAGCTGCGTCCGAAACACCGGCGATCACCCCCGAGCGACAACCACTGGTCGCGCCTGACGCATCACGCACAACCTGCCGGACAGGCCCTGCCGTTCGGCAGGAACCCCCCTGTCCGCGACCGGCGCCACTGCCGCCGGCCGACTCGGTGGGGACCCAAGTTCCCGCGGCACGGCTGGGGGCCGAGCTGGTGCGGTATTGGACCGAGCGTCGCCGATGTTGGTCCATTCCAGGCCAGGGCACAAGGGGGTTCGTTACTCACTAGTAACGGCCTGATAACCACGCCACGACGGCCTGACGCCGGGTGGCCACACAGGGTGCCGCACAGTGGTGTGCCAGAACGGTGGATTGCCGCAGATAAGCGGACAGAACAAGAGGCTTGATTTACTGGGAGTAACAGAGCCTGCGATTACCAAGTTTTGGTAAAGCGCAGCCGCCTTTTGTCACTGTGTCGCCAAAACGGCGGCGGTGCCTCGCCGGCGCCGCCGCCGCGAAACCGTCAGACCTGACGGAACAGAGCGTTCGTCACATGTCTTTCAAACATGGCTCAGAACAGCACTCTCGCCAGCGCCGAGCGCGCCGCCGTCACCCGCGGGTCCTCCGGGCCGACGACCTCGAAGAGTTCGAGCAACCGCACCCGTGCCGCGTCACGCTCCTCGCCCGTCGTGCGGCGCACCGTCTCGACCAGCCGGCCGAAGGCGTCCTCGACATGGCCGCCGACCAGATCCAGATCGGCCGCCGCGATCTGGGCCTGCACATCGGCCGGATCACCGGCCGCTTCCTGGCGTACCTTCTGCGGATCCAAGTCCTGTACGCGGGCGAGCAGTTCGGCCTGGGCGAGGCCCAACTTCGCCTCGGTGTTGGCGGGGTCGTCGGACAGCACGTTCTTGTACGCCTGGACCGCGCCGCCGAAGTCGCCCGCGTCCAGCGCCTGTACGGCCGCTTCCAGCAAGGCGTCGTACGGACCCTCGGGCACGACGGGCTCCGCGCCCGACGCCTCGACGCCCGCCTCGTCCGGGTCGACCGCAATGCCGGTCAGACCGAAGCGCTCCTCGGCGACCTGGATCAGCTGGTCCAGCGTCTGGCGGATCTGGGCCTCAGGGGCGGCGCCCTGGAAGAGCGGCAGCGCCTGACCGGCCACCACTGCGAAGACAGCCGGGATGCCCTGGATCCCGAACTGCTGCATCAGCATCTGATTGGCGTCGACGTCGATCTTGGCAAGTACGAACCGGCCGCCGTACTCCTGCGCCAGCCGCTCCAGCAGCGGACTGAGCTGCTTGCACGGCTCGCACCACTCGGCCCAGAAGTCGATGACGACCGGGACTTCGGTGGAGCGCTGGAGGACGTCGCGCTCGAAGCCCGCCTCATCGACGTCGATCACAAGACTCGAAGGGGGTACGGCACCGCCGCCGCCCTGGCGGGCGGCCTGGGCACGGGCCTCCTCCGCCTTGGCCTTGGCCTCACTGGCCGCCTTCACCGCGGCAAGGTCGACGACGCCGCTCATGGACATGTTCCTAGGCTGCATGCGTACATCCTCCCCCCTTCGCGCGCGCATGTGAAAAGGACGGCCAAGAGACCGCCGCACTGGCGAAAATGTTCGGCACCGGGTCCCCACCTGGCGCCAGTGGTCGTCGCTCGAGCCGGTCTAGGCTTTCGCTACGAGTCGTAGCGTAACTGCACTCGCACCACCCCGTGTGAGATTCCTCCGGTGAACTGGCTCACAGCAGAATGCCTACCCGCCGGTATGGTCGCCGTCATGTGCAGCTACACCCGCTCCAAAACGGCACGTACGGCACGTACGGGACGCCCCCGCAGCGTCGAGGCCGACACCGCGATCCTCGAGGCGACGCGGGCGGCGCTCGTCGAGCTGGGCTGGTCGAAGCTGACGATGGGGGATGTGGCCAACCGCGCCGGAGTCGCCAAGACCACCCTGTACCGCCGCTGGACGAACAAAAGCGAGCTTGTCGTCGACGCCGTCGCCGTGCTCTTCGACGAGCTCGAACTCCCCGACCGCGGAAGTCTGACGGCCGATGTGGAGGGCGTGGTGCTGCAGTTCGCGTCGCTGCTCGCCCGGCCGGAGGCGAAGACCTCGCTGATGGCGGTGGTCGCGGAGTCGACCCGCGACGACGCGCTGCGCGTACGGATCCGCTCGGCGATCGTCGACCGTCAGAAGCGGCTGGTGCTCGAGGGCCGGGCTCGCGCGCAGGCCCGCGGCGAGCTGCCGTACGAGGAGGATCCGGAGGCGGCGGCCCGCAGCGCGGACCTGATCTTCGATGTGATCGCGGGAGCGGTGGTGCACCGGGCGCTGGTCAGCGCGGAGCCGGTGGACGAGGTGTGGGCGCGCAGCTTCACGATGCTGCTGGTGTCGGGGCTGGCCTCGCTGCAGAGCTGAACCAGAGAGCCGGCAGAAGGGCCAGAAGAAGGATCACCGGCGAAAGCCCGGCAGTCCGCCCCGCAAGCGCGGAGCGGGCTGCCGTACAGGCCGTACGGAACGTCAGAAGCCGGGCGGCTCGGTGTACGTCCCCCACTCGTCCCGCAGCGCATCGCAGATCTCGCCCAGCGTGGCCTCTGCGCGGACCGCCTCCAGCATCGGCTCGATCATGTTCGAGCCGTCCCGGGCCGCGGCCAGCATCTTGTCCAGCGAGGACTGGACTCGCGCGTCGTCACGGCCGGTCTTGCGGTCCGCCAGGACCCGTACCTGCTCGCGCTCGACCTCGTGACTGACCCGCAGGATCTCCAGGTCGCCGGTGACCGAGCCGTGGTGGACGTTGACGCCGACGACCCGCTTGTCGCCCTTCTCCAGGGACTGCTGGTAGCGGAAGGCCGACTCGGCGATCTCGCCGGTGAACCAGCCGTCCTCGATGCCGCGCAGGATGCCGGAGGTGACCGGGCCGATCGGGTGCTGCCCGTCCGGGTGCGCCCGACGGCCGCGCTCCTTGATCTGGTCGAAGATCTTCTCGGCGTCGGCCTCGATACGGTCGGTGAGCTGCTCGACGAACCAGGAGCCGCCCAGCGGATCGGCGACATTGGCGACGCCGGTCTCCTCCATCAGCACCTGCTGCGTGCGCAGCGCGACCTCCGCGGCCTGCTCGCTGGGCAGGGCGAGGGTCTCGTCCAGGGCGTTGGTGTGCAGGGAGTTGGTGCCGCCGAGGATCGCGGAGAGCGCCTCCACCGCGGTGCGTACGACGTTGTTGTACGGCTGCTGAGCGGTGAGCGAGACACCCGCGGTCTGGGTGTGGAAGCGCAGCCACTGCGCCTTGTCGGTCTGCGCGCCGTACACCTCCTTCATCCATCGCGCCCAGATCCGGCGTGCCGCACGGAACTTGGCGATCTCCTCGAAGAAGTCGAGGTGCGCGTCGAAGAAGAAGGACAGGCCGGGCGCGAAGGTGTCCACGTCCAGGCCGCGGCTCAGGCCCAGTTCGACGTAGCCGAAGCCGTCAGCGAGGGTGTACGCGAGCTCCTGCGCGGCCGTCGCGCCCGCCTCGCGGATGTGGTAGCCGGAGACCGAGAGCGGCTTGTACGCGGGGATGCCCGACGCGCAGTGCTCCATCAGGTCGCCGATCAGACGCAGATGCGGCTCGGGCTGGAAGAGCCACTCCTTCTGCGCGATGTACTCCTTGAAGATGTCGGTCTGGAGCGTGCCGTTGAGCACGGCCGGGTCGATGCCCTGGCGCTCGGCGGCGACCAGATACATGCAGAAGACCGGGACGGCGGGCCCGGAGATCGTCATGGACGTCGTCACATCGCCGAGCGGGATGTCCTTGAACAGGACCTCCATGTCGGCGGCGGAGTCGATGGCGACTCCGCAGTGACCGACCTCGCCGAGCGAGCGCGGGTCGTCGGAGTCACGGCCCATCAGGGTCGGCATGTCGAAGGCGACGGAGAGCCCGCCGCCGCCGTTGGCCAGGATCATCTTGTAGCGCTCGTTGGTCTGCTCGGCGTTGCCGAAGCCGGCGAACTGGCGGATGGTCCAGGTGCGGCCGCGGTATCCGGTCGGGTACAGGCCGCGGGTGAAGGGGTACTCCCCCGGCCAGCCGATCCGCTCGAAGCCTTCGTAGGTGTCCCCGGGCCTGGGCCCGTACATGGGCTCGACCGGGTCCCCGGAGAGCGTGGAGAAGTCCGCGTCCCGCTTGCGGGCCTTGTCGTAACGGGCCTGCCAGCGTCGGCGGCCTTCCTCGATGGCGTCAGCGTCCATACCTTGAATTTACTAGGACGTCCTAGTAAATGTCGATGGCTGAAGCCCCGCACATGGGTACGGGGCTCAGATGGATCCGGGAGGTTTACGCCTCGGCGGTCGCCGCGTCGCCGTCCGTGACCAGCGGACGCATCTCGCGGGTGATCTTCGGCTCGACGAAGAAGGAGGCCACCGGGATACAGCCGGCGGCCAGCACCCAGAGCAGCTTGCCGAACGGCCACTTCGCCTTGGAGCCCAGGTCGAAGGCGAAGATCACGTAGATGATGAACAGCACACCGTGGACCTGCGAGATCAGCATGGTGTCGCCGGTGTCGAAGACGTACTTCAGGATGATCGCCGCGGTGAAGACCAGCAGCCAGACGGCGGTGACGTACGCCATCACCCGGTAACGGGACAGCACGCTTTGTTTCATGCGTACGAGCGTAACCGCCCGGAAAATGCCCACGGACCCGGGGAGGAGGCGATCGCCCGGTAGGGGTGAACACCTCTGACGGGCATTCCCGCGTCGGCGCGGAACAGCGCACGACCCGGGGTTACGCCATACGGGTCCGACTCAGCCCGCGTCCTCGAAATCGCGCGCGGAGACGCGCAGCGGGCGGAGGATCGCGAAGATCTCCGCGCACTCCTCTGCGTCGTACGCGCCGAGCCCGAAGTCCATCTCCATCAGATCGTGGGTCGCCGCCTCCACGACCTCCCGGCCCTTCTCTGTGATGGAAGCGAGTGTGCCGCGCCCGTCGTTCGGATTGGGCCGCTTGTCGACCAGACCGGACCTCACCAGCCGGTCCACGGTGTTCGTCACCGAGGTCGGGTGGACCATCAGCCGCTCGCCGATCTTGGACATCGGCAGCTCGCCGGCCCTGGAAAAGGTCAGCAGCACCAGTGCCTCGTAGCGGGCGAAGGTCAGTCCGTACGGCTTGACGACGGCGTCGACCTCCGCGAGCAGGATCTGGTGCGCGCGCATGATCGAGGTGATCGCGGGCATCGAGGGCACGGGGCCCCATCGCTGCTGCCAGAGCTCGTCGGCTCTGGCGATGGGGTCGAAGGGGAGGCTGAGCGGCTTCGGCACGGCACCGACCCTACCGAGTGCTCATATGGCGGTCAGCCCCGTCTCGCCTTTCGGTCCGCGCTCATGCTCCGCGCTGCTGTCCTGCGCGATGCTGCCTGCTGACCGCGCGCCGCCATGGACATCAGGTGCTGTACGGGCCGACGCCCCTGGGGATCGCGCCGGCGGTGTCGCAGCCCACCGTTCCGGTTCAGGCGGAGAGATGCCGTTCCACCGTCTCGACCTTGGAGCTGAGACCGTCGGTGACGCCCTGTCTGATGTCGGCCTTGAGGACGACGGAGACGCGCGGGGCGCGGGCCTCGACCGCGGCGACGGCACGTTTGACGACGTCCATCACCTCGTCCCAGTCACCCTCGATCGAGGTGAACATCGCGTCCGTACGGTTGGGCAGACCGGACTCGCGGACGACGCGCACAGCGTCAGCGACGTACTCGCCGACGTCCTCGCCGACACCCAGCGGAGTGACCGAGAAGGCGACGATCACGCGTTGACCTTGCCCTCGCGGCGGGCGCGGGAGGCGATGACCTCGTCCTCGGCCGCGCGCTTCAGCTTGCGCTCGGCGACGAAGCCGCCGAAGGGGAGGACGGAGAGCACGAAGTAGACGGCCGCGGTCTTCACGTTCCACTTGGTGCGGTTCCAGGCGTCCAGCCAGAAGAGCACGTACAGGATGAAGAGCACGCCGTGGATCGCGCCCATGACCGGGACCGCGTTGAACTCCGTCGTGCGCTTGAGCACCGAGCAGACGAGCAGGAGGAGGAAGGAGACGGCCTCCGGCGCGGAGACCAGGCGGAGGCGGTGGAGGGACGAGGCGGTCTTGATGTCCACGGGGGCACCTTCGGTGGTGAGGGAGGACCTACTTATCTTGCAGGGCTCTTGTGAACCCATGCACAAGCGCCCGGTCCATTGTGGCAGCCCACTCTGCCGGACGGGGCCCGGGGTGGCCCCGGAAAGACACAGTGTCAGGGTCGGGATCCTCCCTGAGGACCCTGTTCTGGGGCGGAACCACCGGTTAACGTCACTCCGTGGCAACGTTCCGACTCCAGGGCAGCAAGGTGCTCGCCGTCGACATGACCGGCGACGCCGTCAAAGCGAAGAACGGCTCGATGGTCGCCTACGACGGCCAGATGGCGTTCAAAAAGATGTCCGGCGGCGGTGAGGGCATCCGCGGGATGGTCACCCGCCGCATCACCGGCGAGCAGATGACCGTGATGGAAGTGAAGGGGCAGGGCACCTGCTACTTCGCCGATCGCGCGTCCGAGATCAATCTGGTGAACCTGCACGGCGACAAGCTCTATGTCGAGGCGAGCAATCTGCTCTGCACAGACGGCGGGCTGCGCACCGGGACGACCTTCACCGGGCTGCGCGGCGGTGCGAGCGGCAATGGCCTGTTCACCACCACCGTCGAGGGCACCGGCCAGGCGGCGATCATGTCTGACGGCGCCGCGGTGGTGCTGCGGGTGACGCCCCAGTACCCGCTGTCCGTCGACCCCGGCGCGTACATCGCGCACCAGGGCAATCTGCGGCAGGAGTTCCAGTCCGGGGTGTCCTTCCGCACCTTCATAGGCGAGGGCTCGGGCGAGGCCTTCCAGATCCGCTTCGAGGGCGACGGTCTGGTGTACGTGCAGCCCAGCGAGCGCAACACCATCGGGGGCGACGTCTGATGCCGTTCGTCGAGATCAATTCCAGGATGGTCGAGGCGACGGTCGCCCCCGGCCAGAAGATGTTCAGCCAGCGCGGCGCGATGCTCGCGTACAAGGGCGACGTCACGTTCACCCCGAACATTCAGGGTGGCCAGGGCGGCATTGCGTCGATGATCGGCCGGCGGGTGGCGGGCGAGGCGACGCCGCTGATGACGGTGGAGGGCAGCGGCACCGTGATGTTCGGCCACGGCGGCCACCACATCCAGGTCATCAACCTCGCCGGCGACACCCTGTACGTCGAGGCGGACCGGCTGCTCGCCTTCGACGGGACCTTGCAGCAGGGCACGATGTTCATGGGCTCGCAGGGCGGGGTCATGGGCATGGTGCGCGGCCAGGTGACCGGTCAGGGGCTCTTCACGACCACGCTCAAGGGCCATGGCGCGGTGGCGGTGATGGCGCACGGCGGTGTGATCGAGCTGCCGATCACGCCGGGGCGCGCGGTCCACGTGGACCCGCAGGCGTACGTCGCGCACCACGGTGACGTACGCAACAAGCTCTCCACCGCGCTGGGCTGGCGCGACATGGTGGGGCGCGGCTCGGGCGAGGCGTTCCAGCTGGAGCTGAGCGGCAGTGGCGCGGTGTACGTACAGGCCTCGGAGGAGAAGCTGTGACCGGTCCTGAATGGGGTATCCCCGGGGCCGCAGGGCCCCAGGGGACGTTCGACCCGATGACGCTGCCGAGCGACGACAACGTCAATCCGTACACCTTCTGCGTGGAGCTCAAGGGCAGTCAGTGGTTCCTGCAGAAGGGGAAGATGATCGCCTACTACGGGCGCATCGACTTCAACGGCATCGGCCACGGCCGGTTCGACCGGCTGCTGCGCACCTCGTTCCACTCGCCGCTGCACGCGAGCGACTGGGTGGTGGCGGAGGGCAGCGGCAAGATGCTGCTCGCCGACCGCGCCTTCGATGTGAATTCGTACGACCTGGACAACGGGAATCTGACGATCCGGTCCGGGAATCTGCTGGCGTACCAGCCGACCCTGGCGCTGAAGCAGTCCATCGTGCCGGGCTTTCTGACGCTGATCGGCACGGGGAAGTTCGTGGCCGCGTCCAATGGTCCGGTGGTCTTCATGGAGCCGCCGATCCGGGTGGATCCGCAGGCGCTGGTGGGCTGGGCGGACTGCCCCTCCCCCTGCCACCACTACGACCACAGCTATATGGCAGGCGTAATGGGCGGCCTGCGGGCGATGACGGGGATCGGCGGGGCCTCCGGCGAGGAGCACCAGTTCGAGTTCGTCGGCGCTGGGACGGTGCTGCTGCAGTCGACCGAGGCGCTGATGGCGGAGACGCCGACGGGCGCGGTGCCGCAGCAGGCGGGCGTCCCGGGCGGTCACGCGGGGGGCGGAGTCCCAGGTCAACACGGGTCCACGCCCCGGCTTCCGGGTCAGCTGGGGGACCTCCAGCGTCGCTTCGGCCTGTGAGCGGTAGTCTGCGGAGTGTGACGTCGAACGCCTGCACCCTTGTGCGCGGTCGCTTCTCGTGCGGTTTCTCGTGCGGTTTCTCGTGCGGTTTCCCGTGCAGCTTCTCGCGCGCCCGGGTGCCAGGCGTCACACCCCCCGACTTCGTCCGTCTTTCAACTTCTTAGGTAGATTCTATATATGGAGACCGAGACGGCCACCCGCTGGCTGACCGATGACGAGCAGTGCGCCTGGCGCACCCACTTGGACGTCAGCAGACTGCTGATGCACCAGCTCGAGAAGGACCTCCAACCGTTCGGCCTGACCAACAACGACTACGAGATCCTGGTCAACCTCTCGGAGTCGGCGGAGCGGCGGCTGCGGATGAGCGACCTCGCCGCGGCGACGCTGCAGTCCAAGAGCCGGCTCTCCCACCAGATCACCCGCATGGAGAACGCGGGACTGGTCCGCAGAGAGAACTGCGAGTCGGACCGGCGCGGGCTCTACGCGGTGCTGACCGAGCAGGGCATGGAGACGATGCAGAAGGTCGCGCCGCATCATGTCGCGTCCGTACGCAAGCACTTCATCGACCTGCTGACCCCGGAGGCGCTGGCCGATCTGCGGGAGTCGCTGTCGCCGGTGGCCGAGCATCTGCGCGGACGGCGCGGCAAGCAGTAGCCGCCGGCAGGCGGACCGTCCGTCGGGCGGCAGGTCCGCTCAGGCGGCAGGTCCGTACGCTTTGCCCAGCACGCGCGCCAACTGGCCGCGCGAGCCCGTCACTTCGAGACCGCCGGCCGCGGTGACGGTAACCCCGGGAGGGGCGGGGCGCGGGGACGAACCCCGTCGCCTCAGCCCTCCGTCAGCCCCGCCACCAGCTCGTCCGCCGCCGTGTACGGATCCAGCTCCCCCGCCACGATCCTCTCCGCCAGCGAGCCCAGCCGCCGGTCCCCGTGCAGGTCCCCGATCCGTTCCCGCAGCGCCGTCACCGCGATCGTCTCCACCTCGCCCGCCGCTCGGCGGGCGCGGCGCTCGGGGAGCACGCCGTGCTCCTCCATCCACGCGCGGTGCTTCTCCAGCGCCTCGACCACCTCGTCGATGCCCTCGCCCCGCGCCGCGATCGTCTTGACGATCGGCGGGCGCCAGTCGCCGGGACCGCGGGACTCGCCCAGCCCCAGCATGTGGTTCAGCTCGCGGGCCGTCGCGTCCGCCCCGTCCCGGTCCGCCTTGTTGACGACGTACACATCGCCGATCTCAAGGATGCCCGCCTTCGCCGCCTGGATGCCGTCGCCCATCCCGGGGGCGAGAAGGACGACCGACGTGTCCGCCTGGGACGCGATCTCGACCTCGGACTGGCCAACGCCCACCGTCTCCACCAGGATCACGTCGCAGCCGGCCGCGTCCAGGACGCGGATCGCCTGCGGCGCGGCCCAGGCGAGGCCTCCCAGGTGCCCGCGCGTGGCCATCGAGCGGATGTAGACGCCCGGGTCGGAGGCGTGCTCAGACATCCGGACCCGGTCGCCGAGCAGCGCCCCGCCCGAGAAGGGCGAGGACGGGTCGACGGCCAGGACGCCGACCCGCTTGCCGGCCCGCCGGTACGCCGTCACCAGCGCCGACGTGGAAGTCGACTTACCGACACCGGGCGAGCCGGTCAGGCCGATCACGTAGGCCCCGCCCGCCAGCGGAGCCAGCGCCGCCATCACCTCTCGCAGCTGCGGGGACGCCCCCTCGACGAGTGAGATCAGCCGGGCCACGGCCCGCGGCCGGCCCTCCCTCGCCTGGGCAACCAGCTGGGGGACGTCCACCATGTGAGTGCTCCTACTTGCCGTTGCCCGGGACACGCACGATCAGCGCGTCACCCTGCCCGCCGCCGCCGCACAGCGCCGCCGCACCCACGCCGCCGCCGCGCCGCTTCAGCTCCAGCGCCAGGTGGAGCACCACCCGCGCGCCGGACATCCCGATCGGGTGTCCGAGCGCGATCGCGCCGCCGTTCACATTCACCTTTTCCGGGGACACCCCGAGGTCCTTCATTGACTGCACCAGGACCGAGCCGAACGCCTCGTTGATCTCGATGAGGTCGAGGTCCTCGACGCCGATGCCCTCCTTGCCGATCGCGTTGCGGATCGCGTTCGACGGCTGCGAGTGCAGGGAGTTGTCGGGGCCCGCCACATTGCCGTGCGCGCCGATCTCCGCGATCCACTCGAGGCCGAGCTCCTCCGCCTTCGCCTTGCTCATCACCACGACCGCCGCCGCGCCGTCCGAGATCGGCGACGACGAACCCGCCGTGATCGTGCCGTCCTTGGCGAACGAGGGCCGCAGCTTGCCGAGCGTGTCGGCCGTGGTCTCGGGACGGATGCCCTCGTCCTTGGTGCAGACGACCGGGTCGCCCTTGCGCTGCGGGACCTCGACCGGAGTGATCTCGGCCTCGAAGATGCCGTTCTTCTGCGCGGCCGCGGCCCGCTGGTGCGAGAGCGCCGCGATCTCGTCCTGCTCGCGCCGGCCGATGCCGAGGCGCTTGTTGTGGTTCTCGGTGGACTCGCCCATGGCGATGTCCTCGAAGGAGTCGGTGAGGCCGTCGTACGCCATCGAGTCGAGCATCTCGATCGCGCCGTACTTGACCCCTTCGCGTGACTTCGACAGCAGATGCGGCGCGTTGGTCATGGACTCCTGGCCGCCGGCGACGATCACGTCGAACTCACCCGCGCGGATCAGCTGGTCGGCGAGCGCGATGGCGTCCAGCCCGGAGAGACAGACCTTGTTGACGGTGAGCGCGGGCACGCTCATCGGGATGCCGGCCTTGACCGCGGCCTGGCGCGCGGGGATCTGCCCGGCCCCGGCCTGCAGCACCTGGCCCATGATCACGTACTGCACCTGATCACCGCCGATGCCCGCCCGGTCCAGCGCCGCCTTGATGGCGAAGCCGCCGAGATCAGCGCCGGAGAAGGATTTGAGCGAGCCGAGCAAACGTCCCATGGGCGTGCGGGCGCCCGCGACGATCACTGAGGTGGTATCGGTCGTTCCTGACATGAGGCACGATCCCCTTCCAGCGCGGAGGCTGAGGAGTGAACGAGGGTTTACCTCAAATGTACTGACCGGTACGGGCTGCGGTCACCGGGCGGCCGGTGTGATCGCGCGCACGTTGCGTAACCACCGTCCGGGCGCTGCACTGGGGGAATGCTGACGCGAATCGACCACATCGGGATTGCCTGCTTCGACCTCGACAAGACTGTCGAGTTCTACCGGGCCACATACGGCTTCGAGGTGTTCCACACCGAGGTCAACGAGGAGCAGGGCGTACGCGAAGCCATGCTCAAGATCAATGAGACGTCCGACGGCGGCGCCTCGTACCTCCAGCTCCTGGAGCCGACGCGCGAGGACTCGGCAGTCGGAAAGTGGCTGGCCAAGAACGGTGAGGGGGTCCACCACATCGCCTTCGGCACCGCGGACGTCGACGGTGACGCACAGTCGATCCGGGACAAGGGTGTGCGTGTTCTCTACGACGAGCCGCGTATCGGCTCCATGGGCTCCCGCATCACCTTTCTCCACCCCAAGGACTGCCACGGCGTTCTCACCGAACTCGTCACCTCTGCAACGGAGCACTGACCTCCGGATTCCCGGCCCGGTAGAGTAGGCCGCTCCGGGCCGGGGCCGGGTCGGGGCCGCGCCGCGTCCCCTCCGTTGGATCTGTCACCATTCCCCGGGGGGCCGTTCGCCGGCGAACGGTGCTCGTACGGAGAAAGTTGCGACCAGGGGACGGATGGGACCGCGCAGTGCGGGGCTACGAACGCCAGGAGAGCCACCGAGCTGACGACGACCACCTCTCGCGGTTCGAAGCCGAGATGGACCGGCTGAAGACCGAGCGGGAGAAGGCCGTCCAGCACGCCGAGGACCTCGGTTACCAGGTCGAGGTCTTGCGCGCCAAGCTCCACGAGGCGCGCCGCAACCTCGCCTCCCGTCCTGCCTACGACAGCGCCGACATCGGCTACCAGGCCGAGCAGCTGCTCCGTAATGCCCAGATCCAGGCCGACCAGCTGCGCTCCGACGCCGAGCGCGAGCTGCGTGAGGTCCGCGCCCAGACCCAGCGCATCCTCCAGGAGCACGCAGAGCACCAGGCCCGTCTCCAGGCCGAGCTGCACTCCGAGGCGGTCCAGCGCCGCCAGCGCCTGGACCAGGAGCTGGCCGAGCGCCGCCAGACCGTCGAGACGCACGTCAACGAGAACGTCGCCTGGGCCGAGCAGCTCCGCGCCCGCACCGAGTCACAGGCCCGCCGGCTGCTCGACGAGTCCCGCGCCGAGGCCGAGCAGTCCCTGGCAGCCGCCCGCGCCGAGGCCGCGAGGGTCGCAGAGGAGGCCCGTCAGCGGCTCGGCTCCGAGGCGGAGGCCGCCCGTGCGGAGGCCGAGGCGGTCCTGCTGCGCGCCCGCAAGGACGCCGAACGCCTGCTGAACGCCGCCTCCAACCAGGCACACGAGGCCACCAGCCACGCCGAGCAGCTGCGCTCCTCCACCACCGCCGAGTCGGACCAGGCCCGCCAGCAGGCCGCCGAGTTGAGCCGCAGCGCCGAGCAGCGGATCCAGGAGGCCGAGGAGAAGCTGCGCGAGGCCCGCGCGGAGTCCGAGAAGCTCCTGACCGAGGCCAAGGAGACGGCGGCCAAGCAGCTGGCGTCCGCCGAATCGGTCAACGAGCAGCGCACCCGTACCGCCAAGGCGGAGATCGCCCGGCTGGTCAGCGAGGCCACCAAGGAGTCCGAGGCGCTCAAGGCGGAGGCCGAGCAGGCGGTCGCCGACGCCCGGGACGAGGCCGAGAAGCTGGTCGCGGCCGCGGGTGACAAGGCCCGTACGGTCGCGGCCGAGGACTCCGCGGCGCAGCTCGCCAAGGCGGCCCGTACCGCCGAGGAGGTCCTGACCAAGGCCTCCGACGACGCCAAGGCCACCACCCGCGCGGCGAGCGAGGAGGCCGAGCGGATCCGCCGCGAGGCCGAGGCGGAGGCGGACCGGCTGCGCGGCGAGGCCGCCGAGCAGGCCGATCAGCTCAAGGGCGCGGCCAAGGACGACACCAAGGAGTACCGCGCCAAGACCGTCGAGCTGCAGGAGGAGGCGCGCCGGCTGCGCGGCGAGGCCGAGCAGCTGCGCGCGGAGGCGGTCGCAGAGGGTGAGCGGATCCGCGGCGAGGCCCGCCGGGAGGCCGTCCAGCAGATCGAGGAGGCGGCCAGTACCGCCGAGGAGCTGCTGACGAAGACGCGCGCCGACGCCGACGAGATGCGCGCCACGGCGAGCAGCGACAGCGAGCGGGTCCGCACCGAGGCGATCGAGCGCGCCACCACCCTGCGCAAGCAGGCCGAGGAGACCCTGGAGCGCACCCGCGCCGAGGCCGAGCGGCTGCGCGCGGAGGCCGAGGAGCAGGGGGAGAGCGTCAAGTCCGCGGCCGAGCAGGCCGCGGCCGTACTGCGCGAGGAGGCCGAGCGCGGCATCGCGGCACGCCAGGCCGAGGCCGCCGAGGAGCTGACCCGGCTGCACACCGAGGCCGAGGCCCGTCTCGCCGCCGCCGAGGAGAACCTCGCAGGCTCCCGTGGCGAGGCCGAGCGGATCCGCCGCGAGGCCTCAGAGGAGACCGAGCGGCTGCGCGCAGAGGCCGCCGAGCGGATCCGTACGCTCCAGGCGCAGGCCGAGCACGAGGCCGAGCGGCTGCGTACCGAGGCCGCGTCGGACGCGTCGACCACCCGCGCCGAGGCGGAGAACATCGCGGTACGGCTGCGCAGCGACGCCGCCAACGAGGCGGAGCGGCTCAAGAACGAGGCGCAGGACAGCGCCGACCGGCTGCGCGCCGAGGCCGCGGCCGCCGCCGAACGCGTGGGCGCCGAGGCCGCCGAGGCGCTGGCCGCCGCTCAGGAGGAGGCGAACCGCCGCCGCCGGGAGGCCGAGGAGATCCTCGAATCCGCGCGTGGCGAGGCGGACCAGGAGCGCGAGCTGGCCCGCGAGCAGAGCGAGGAGCTGCTGGCCTCCGCCCGTAAGCGGGTCGAGGAGGCGCAGACCGAGGCACAGCGGCTGGTCGAGGAGGCCGACCGTCGCGCCACCGAAATGGTCTCCGCCGCCGAGCAGACCGCCCAGCAGGTACGTGACTCGGTCAACGGCCTCCAGGAGCAGGCGGAGCAGGAGATCGCCGGGCTGCGCTCGGCCGCCGAGCACGCTGCCGACCGCACCAGGACCGAGGCGCAGGAGGAGGCGGACCGGGTCCGCGCCGACGCGTACGCCGAGCGGGAGCGGGCAGCGGAAGACGCGAGCCGGCTGCGGGCCAGGGCCCAGGAGGAGACCGATGCGGCCAACGCGCTCGCGGAGCGCACCGTCGGGGAAGCGATCACGGAGTCGGACCGGCTGCGCGCCGACACCGCCGAGTACGTCCAGCGCATGCGTACCGAAGCGACGGACTCGCTCGCCTCGGCCGAGCAGGACGCATCGCGTGCCCGCGCCGAAGCCCGCGAGGACGCCAACCGCATCCGCTCGGACGCCGCCGCCCAGGCCGACCGGCTCATCGGCGAGGCCTCCAGCGAGAGCGAGCGGCTGCGTACCGAGGCGGCCGAGGCGCTGTCCGGCGCCGAGCAGGTCAAGGCCGAGGCGGAGCGCGAGGCCGAGCGGCTGCACGCCGCGATCCGCACGGACGGCGAGCAGATCCTGGACGAGGCGCGCCAGGCCGCCGACAAGCGCCGTGCCGACGCCGCCGCCCAGGCCGACCAGCTGATCTCCGAGGCGAGCGGCGAGGCTGAGAGGCTGCGCGCCGACGCGGCCGAGACGGTGGGCTCGGCCCAGCAGGCCGCCGGGCGCATCAAGTCCGAGGCCCAGAAGGTCAGGGCGGACGCCGAGGCGGCTGCCGAGCAGATGCTTGCGAAGGCCCGCGAAGAGGCCGACCGTGCGCTCGACGAGGCGCGCGAGGCGGCTGCCAAGCGCCGTGCGGACGCCGCCGAGCAGGCGGACCAGCTGATCAACAAGGCCCAGGAGGAGGCGCTGCGCGCGGCCACCGAGGCCGAGGAGCAGGCCGACACCATGGTCGGCGCGGCCCGCAACGAGGCCGAGCGGCTGGTCTCCGAGGCGACCGTGGAGGGCAACTCCCTGGTGGAGAAGGCCCGCACGGACGCGGACGAGCTGCTGGTCGGCGCGCGCCGGGACTCCGCTGCCATAAGGGAGCGCGGCGAGGAGCTGCGTACCCGTGTCGAGGCCGAGATCGAGGAGCTGCACGAACGCGCCCGCCGGGAGACGGCCGAGCAGATGAAGACGGCCGGTGAGCGCGTCGATCATCTGGTGAAGACCGCGGAGGAGCAGCGGGCCGGGGCGGAAGCGAAGGCCAAGGAGCTGGTGTCCGATGCCAATTCGGAAGCCAGCAAGGTCCGCATCGCAGCGGTGCGCAAGGCCGAGGGGCTCCTCAAGGAGGCCGAGCAGAAGAAGGCCGAGCTGGTCCGCGAGGCCGAGCGGGTCAAGGCGGAGGCGGAGGCCGAGGCCGAGCGGCTGGTCGACGAGGGCCGGCGCGAGCTCGATGTGCTGGTGCGCCGGCGCGAGGACATTCAGGCGGAGATTTCCCGTGTCCAGGACGTGCTTGAAGCGTTGGAGTCATTCGAGGCTCCGTCAGGGGGGACCAAGGCTGCACCCACCGGCGGCTCCGCCGGAGGTGCCGTCAGAGCAGGCGCGACAGCAGGGGTTACACGTTCGAGTGGCAAGTCGTCCGACGGCTAGCCACTCAAAAGGTTGGACATTCTCCAGATCAAACGGTCATCCGCTCGATGACACGCCGCTTAGGCCCCTAGGATTCCCCCTATCACCTCACCGGTCTCATTCGACAGGAACCCCATGAGCGACACTTCCTCCCCCTTCGGCTTCGAGCTCGTGCGGCGTGGTTACGACCGCGGTCAGGTGGACGACCGCATTACCAAACTCGTCGCCGACCGTGACAGTGCCCTGGCCCGAATCACCTCTCTTGAAAAGCGCATCGAGGAACTCCACCTCGAGACGCAGAACGCCCAGGCCCAGGTCAGCGACGCGGAGCCGTCGTACGCCGGTCTCGGTGCGCGCGTCGAGAAGATCCTCCGCCTCGCCGAGGAGGAGGCGAAGGACCTGCGCGAGGAGGCCCGCCGCGCGGCCGAGCAGCACCGTGAGCTCGCCGAGTCCGCCGCCCAGCAGGTGCGCAACGACGCCGAGTCGTTCGCGTCCGAGCGCAAGGCGAAGGCCGAGGACGAGGGCGTCCGCATCGTCGAGAAGGCGAAGGGCGAAGCCTCTACACTGCGCAGCGAGGCGCAGAAGGACGCGCAGTCCAAGCGCGAGGAGGCCGACGCGCTCTTCGAGGAGACCCGCGCCAAGGCCGCCCAGGCCGCCGCGGACTTCGAGACGAACCTCGCCAAGCGCCGCGAGCAGTCCGAGCGGGATCTGGCTTCGCGTCAGGCGAAGGCGGAGAAGCGTCTGGCGGAGATCGAGCACCGCGCGGAGCAGCTGCGCCTGGAGGCCGAGAAGCTGCGTACGGACGCGGAGCGCCGGGCCCGTCAGACGGTGGAGACCGCGCAGCGCCAGGCCGAGGACATCGTGGCCGACGCGAACGCCAAGGCCGACCGGATCCGCAGCGAATCGGAGCGCGAGCTGGCGGCGCTCACCAACCGCCGCGACTCGATCAACGCGCAGCTGACCAACGTCCGCGAGATGCTGGCCACGCTGACCGGTGCGGCGGTTGCCGCGGCCGGCAGCCCCGACGACGAGCCGATCTCCCGCGGCGTCCCGGCTCAGCAGACCCGCTGAGTACGTCCCCGTTCGCGGGGTCCGTCGCGTAGGTCAAGAATGCGTCAAGCCCCCTGCCACTCCAGTGGCGGGGGGCTTTGCGCGCATCTAGCGTGGCCGCATGATCGAGCTCGAGGGCCTGACGAAGCGCTTCGGCACCACGACCGCGGTCGACCACCTCTCGTTTCAGGTCAGACCGGGTGTGGTGACCGGCTTCCTCGGCCCGAACGGCGCGGGCAAGTCCACGACGATGCGGATGATGCTCGACCTCGACAATCCGACCAGCGGAACAGTGCGGATCGACGGCAAGCACTACCGCGAGCTCGAGGAGCCGCTGAAGTACATCGGCGCGCTGCTGGACGCGAAGGCGATGCACGGCGGGCGGAGCGCCTACAACAACCTGCTCACTCTCGCCCAGTCGAACCGCATCCCCGCCTCGCGGGTCGCCGAGGTCCTGGACGTCGTCGGGCTGACGGCCGTGGCCAGGAAGAAGACCAAGAGCTTCTCGCTCGGAATGGGCCAGCGGCTGGGAATCGCGTCGGCTCTGCTGGGCAATCCGGAGATCCTGATGTTCGACGAACCGGTCAACGGTCTTGATCCCGAAGGAATTCACTGGATCCGCAATTTGATGAAGACTCTTGCATCGGAAGGACGCACGATCTTCGTCTCCTCGCATCTGATGAGTGAAATGGCGCTCACCGCCGACCACTTGATCGTGATCGGACAGGGCCGGCTTCTGGCCGATACATCAATGGCCGATTTCATCCACGAGAACTCCAGGAGTTACGTACGGCTGCGCACCCCGCAGCCGGAGCGCCTGTGCGATGTCCTGCACGAATCGGGCTTCACGGCGGTCGAGTCGGGCAACGGCACCCTGGAGATCGACGGCGCGACCACCGAGGCGATCGGCGAGCTGGCCGCCGGGCACCAGCTCGTCCTGCATGAACTGAGCGCGCAGCGCGCCTCGCTGGAGGAGGCGTTCATGCAGATGACGGCGGGAGCCGTGGAGTACCACGCACATTCGACGGGTGAGGCGGCGCCCCCGGCGGCCCCACCGGGTCCCCAGTGGGGCCAGAGCTACCAGAGCAGCAAGGGAGCCTGACCCATGGCCTCGGTACCCGCCGTCCTCCAGTCCGAGTGGACCAAGATCCGTACCGTTTCCTCGACCGTCTGGACGCTGGTGAGCGCGCTGGTCGTCACCGTCGCGATGGGCGCCGCGCTCAGCGCGCTGCTGAAGTCGACGTTCGACGATCTGTCGCCCCAGGAGCAGCTCACCTTCGACCCGACCTTCATCAGCTTCTCCGGGATGATCCTGGGTCAGCTGGCGATGGTGGTCTTCGGAGTGCTGGTGGTCGGCACGGAGTACAGCTCAGGGATGATCCGCACCTCGCTCGCCGCCGTACCCCAGCGCGCCACCTTCATCTTCAGCAAGATCGCGGTGGCTACGGCGCTTGCGCTGGTGGTCGGGATGGCGACCAGCTTTCTCTCCTTCTTCCTCGGCCAGGCGCTGCTGGGCGAACACCGGACGACGATCGGCGCGGACAACGTCCTGCGCGCGGTGGTCGGCGGCGGCCTGTACATGGGCCTGATCGCGCTGTTCTCGATGGGTGTGGCGACGATGCTGCGCAGCTCGATGCTCTCGCTCGGCATCCTGATGCCGTTCTTCTTCCTGGTCTCGCAGATCCTCGCGTCCGTACCGAAGGCGAAGACGGTCGCCCAGTACTTCCCCGACCAGGCCGGATCCAAGATCATGCAGGTGGTCCCTGAGGCGATGGGCAGCGACAAGGCGCCGTACGGGCCGTGGGGCGGGCTCGGGATCATGGTGATCTGGGTGGCGGCGGCGCTGCTCGGCGGCTATCTGGTGCTCAAGAAACGGGACGCGTAGCGGGCCGCGGCGACGCGCCGCCGTCGAAACGTTAGCGTTACTGCTTGGCTGGAACCGTCAAGGCCCGGATATCCTCCTAACTCTTACGGGGGCGTGCGGCCGGACGGCCTGTGCCCCGACAACCCGAATGTCGATGGGGCTGGAGCATGATCGAGGCAGTCGGCCTGACGAAGCGCTATGGCGCGAAGACGGCCGTGTACAACCTTTCCTTCCAGGTACGGCCCGGTGCCGTCACCGGGTTCCTCGGCCCCAACGGCGCGGGCAAGTCGACCACGATGCGGATGATGCTGGGACTCGACCAGCCGACCGAAGGCCATGTGACCATCAGCGGCCGCCCCTACCGGCAGCTGCCGAACGCGCCCCGCCAGGTCGGTGCCCTGCTCGACGCCAAGGCGGTGCACGGCGGCCGCAGCGCGCGCAGTCACCTGCTGTCGCTGGCGCAGCTCTCCGGTATCCCGGCCCGCCGGGTCGACGAGGTGCTCGGCGTCGTCGGGCTTCAGGACGTCGCCAAGAAGCGCTCCAAGGGCTTCTCGCTCGGTATGGGGCAGCGGCTCGGTATCGCGGCGGCGCTCCTCGGCGACCCGCAGGTGCTGCTCTTCGACGAGCCGGTCAACGGCCTGGACCCGGAAGGCATCCTCTGGGTCCGCAATCTGATGAAGCAGCTCGCCGCCGAAGGCCGTACGGTCTTCGTCTCCTCGCACCTGATGAGCGAAATGGCGCTCACCGCCGACCACTTGATCGTGATCGGCCGTGGCCAGCTGCTCTCTGACATGAGCGTCAAGGACTTCATCTCGCACAACTCCGCGGACTTCGCCCGGGTGCGTACGCCGCAGACCGAGCCGCAGCAGCGCGAGAAGCTGTCCGCCGCGCTCACCGAGGCCGGCGGTCAGGTCATGTCGGAGCCGGACGGCGCGCTGCGGGTCACCGGGTTGCCGCTGCCGCAGATCAGCGATCTGGCGTACGGCGCGGACGTCCGGCTGTGGGAGCTGTCGCCGCACCAGGCCTCGCTGGAAGAGGCGTACATGCGGATGACGCAGGGCGCGGTCGACTACCGCTCGACGGCCGACCAGAAGTCGGGCCTGATGCAGCAGCCGCCGATCGGCTACCTCCCGCCGCAGCAGCAGATCCCCGAGGTGCCGCAGCAGGGCTGGTACGCCCCGCCGCCGCCCCAGCCCGGCCAGAACCCGTACGCCGGCGGGGCTCCCGTCGCGCCCGCCGGCGCGGCTCCCGTCGCGCCTGCCGGTGCTCCGCCCATGCCGCCTGCTTCCGCCCCCGCCGACCTGACCAAGCCCGAGGACGCCCGATGACCACCCCCTACCAGCAGCAGGCGCCCTATCAGCCGCAGGGCGCGCCCGGCACCGGGTACTCCTCGCCGATCCCGGTGCGCAACGCCCACCTCGGCGACGCCCTCGCCTCGGAGTGGACCAAGATCCGTTCCGTACGCTCCACAATGTGGACGCTCGGCGTCATGATCGTGCTGATGGTCGGCATCGGCGTGCTCTCCGCGGTCGCCGTCTCCGCCGCGGACGCCGACCTCGAGGGGCAGTCGGTCCTCTCCCTCGGCTTCTTCGGGGTACTGCTCGGCTCCATCTGCGTGATCACGCTGGGCGTGCTGACCATCGCCTCCGAGTACGGCACGGGGATGATCAGGACCACGCTGACCGCCTGCCCCAGCCGCGCCCGCGTGCTGACGGCCAAGGCGATCGTCTTCTTCCTGCTCGTCTTCACGCTCACCACGGTGATCACCGCGATCGTCGGCGGCCTGCAGACCGTGATCGTGGACCAGGGCTCGTCCACCGGCGAGGACTGGTTCCGCGCGACGGTCGGCATCGCCCTCTACGTCGCGACCCTCGGCCTGCTCTCGCTCGCCGTCGGCACCCTCATCCGCCACTCGGCGGGCGCGATCACCGTCATGATCGGCGTCGTGCTGCTGCCGCTGGTGCTGGCCATGTTCATGTTCTCGGAGTCGCTGCGGGATCTGCAGCAGGCCCTCTTCGAGTACTCCATCCCCAACCAGATCGGTGTGCTGTACGACACCGCCGTGACCGAGTCGGGTCCGGCCGGCTGGGACCCGCTGTGGATCATGCTGGGCGTGACGGCGGCCGCACTGGCCGGCGCGTACGCCTCGCTCAACACGCGCGACGTGTAAGGACGGACGAGGCTCCCGGAGCCTTCAGTACCTCGGCGCGTTACGGGACCGCTGCACCCGCGTGGTGCGGCGGTCCTTCGCGTTCCAGCACGCCTTGTGCCAGTGCCGCCGGTCGTCGACGCCGCCGCCGTGCTCCGGCCAGGCCACCACATGCGGGACGCCCGAGGGGATCTCCTGGTCGCAGCCGGGGCAGCGGTACCGCTTGCCGGCGGCACTTGCGCCGGCGACATGGCGGATCGACCACTGCTCGCCCTGCCAGGACTCGCTCCGGCCGAAGCCGCCGTACCTCTCGCCCGGCTCGCCGGCCTGCTCGGTCGGTTTCTCGCCGCCTCGGGGGCGGTTGCGGCGCGGGGACACGTGACACCTCACGGGGCAAGTCCGGACAGTTCCCGTCCAGCCTACGGCCCGCGGTCCGGGGTACACGTACCGCACAGCGTGAGACCGTGGCACCCACAGGGGCCAGTTACCGGAAAATCGCAACAACCTCACGAATGGCCGTGCCTTTGGCACGTGTCAGACGTTGTTGCCGGTAGGGGGAGTGACGCGTCGGCCGCAAGGAGGCAATAGGCGATGCGCGTGGGAACTTTCGTACTGGCGGCCCAATTCCCGGGCCAGGGGCAGGGGGAGGCACTGCACCGAGCGGTGCGGTCCGCCGAGGTCGCGGAGGAGTCCGGGCTGGATTCGGTCTGGCTCGCCGAGCACCATTTCGTACCGTACGGCGTGTGCCCGTCGGCCGTGACGCTCGCGGCGCTGCTGCTCGGCCGCACCCGGCGGATCCGGGTGGGGACAGCCGTGAGCGTGCTGCCGAGCGCCCATCCCGTCTCGCTGGGCGAGCAGACGGCGCTGCTGCATCTCACAAGCGGGGGGAGATTCTCCCTCGGTGTGGGGCGGGGCGGCCCCTGGGTCGACCTGGAGGTCTTCGGCACGGGCCTCGATGCGTACGAGAAGGACTTTCCGGAGTCCCTGGACCTGCTGCTGCGCTGGCTGCGCGAGCCCCGCGTCGCCGCCCGGGGAGAGCGCTTCACCTTCCGTGAAGTCCCTGTCGTGCCAAGGCCGGACGAGCTGATCGGCGGTCCCCCGGGGGGCCCCGAGGTGATCGTCGCGTGCACGTCCCCGAAGAGCGTGAAGCTCGCCGCCGAGCGCGGGCTGCCGATGCTGCTCGGGATGCACTGCGACGACGAGGAGAAGGCGGAGATGATCGCCCGGTGGCGTACGGACGCGCTCGCCGCGGGCCGTCCGCCCGAGGAGGTCGAGCATGCCGGGCATGTGTCGGCCGGTGTGGCCCAGATCGCGGACCGCAGGGCCGATGCGTCCGAGACGCTGCTCAAGGCGATGCCGGGCTGGCTCAAGCGGGGCCTGGACGCCCATGTGACGGTCGACGGGCGTACGCGCGCGATGCGGGACCCCGTGGCATACACAGAACTGCTCTGCGACATGCACCCGGTGGGCCCGCCGCGGCTCGCCGCGGACCGCATCGCGGCCACCGCGGAACGTACCGGCATCACGCGCTTCGCCCTGCTCGCCGAAGGCTCGGGCGATCTCGCGGCCACCGAGGAGAATGTGCGGCGCCTCGGCACAGAGGTCCTGCCGCTGCTGAGCTGAGCCCGGGACCGCCGGGTCCCGAGCCGTACCGGAGGTGCTGCCGCTCCGACACCAGTTGCACCTCCCGCGGTGCGGAGCGGCAGCAGAAGACTTCAGCAGTCGCGCATTTCGGGCGACTGGTTGAGCAACTGGGCCCGTACGGAAGTAAAGCGGGCGAGCCGCTCATCCACCGAGGAGTCCAGCGGGAACACCGCGACGCGGTGGCAGTTCTGGAATGCCAGACGCACCCCGAAGTGCCGCTGGAGCGCACCGCGAATCGCGTCACTCGCGAGCGCGCGCAGCAGCTGACCACGTGCCTGCTCGTCCGGCGGAGGCGTCTGGTTGTCGGCGAAGTCCCCGCCGTCCACCTTCAGCTGAGCCACCAGAGAACTGATCATCTCCCATGCGAAGGGCAGGGAGGTCCGGACGCAGTCGACGAAGGCCTCTTCGTCGACCTCGCCTCGCTCGGCCTGTTCCAACAGCGCCGGTGAGACGTCGAGCGACATGGGTTCTCCTCTCGCGGCCCCGGTGAACGGGGCCTTACGGGCAGGGAAGGAGGCTGACGGACAACGACGCCATGTGAACGACACATGACGACGCAGCGTGCCCGGCCGACGACCTCCTGCTTCCACGGTAAGTGCGCCGTCCGGAGCGCACCAGGAGATTGGGAACACAACCGGCCAATTACGAACGGGGCTTCCGGGGCGAATCGCGCGCAGCGGTGTGTGTCGAGTAGCGTTGCCGACCATGCGTCTTGTCATCGCCCGCTGCTCCGTCGACTACGCGGGCCGGCTCACCGCCCACCTTCCCTCCGCTCCCCGTCTGATCCTGGTCAAGGCAGACGGCAGCGTCTCCATCCACGCGGACGACAGGGCGTACAAACCACTGAACTGGATGTCTCCTCCCTGCACGCTCAAAGAGGGTGACGACAGCGTCTGGACGGTCATCAACAAAGCGGGCGAGAAACTGATCATTACGATGGAGGAAATTCTCCATGACTCCTCGCACGAACTCGGCGTGGACCCCGGCCTGATCAAGGACGGCGTGGAGGCGCACCTCCAGGAACTGCTCGCCGACCGCATCGAAACGCTGGGCAAGGGATACAGCCTGATCCGGCGCGAATACCCCACGGCCATCGGCCCGGTGGACATCCTGTGCCGGGACTCCGACGGCGCGACGGTGGCCGTGGAGATCAAGCGGCGCGGCGAGATCGACGGCGTCGAGCAGCTGACGCGCTATCTGGAGTTGCTGAACCGCGACCCCCATCTGGCGCCGGTGAAGGGTGTGTTCGCGGCACAGGAGATCAAGCCGCAGGCGCGGGTGCTGGCGACGGACCGCGGGATCGGGTGTGTGGTGCTGGACTACGACGCGCTGCGGGGCATCGAGGACGACAAGCTCAGGCTGTTCTGAGGTCTTGGGACAGTACTGACAGGGGTACGGGAACGGCCCCGGGCGGCGATGCCGCTCGGGGCCGTCTGCGTTCTCCTGGCCGTCAGATGACGGGCGAGCTGCTGGAACTCGCGGAGGACGCGGGGGCGCTGCTGGTTGTGATCGGAGCGCTGGCCGAGGTTGAACCTCCGGGCGAGGTCGACGCCGACGGTGACGGGCTGGTCGGCGTGGGCGTCGGCGTCGGCGTCGGCGTGCTCGAAGGCGTCGGGGGCTTCGTCGGCGGGGTCGTCGGCGGCTTGGTCTCCGGATTCGTCGGGGGCCTGCCTGACGACGTCGGCTTCCCGCCCGGCTTCGACGGATTCGACGACGGCTCGGCCCCCGGCTTCGACGGGTCGCCCGCCGACGGGCTGGAGCCCGGCGTCACCGCCCCCGTCGGGTCCTCGGTGCCGCCCGGTCGGCGGGTCGAACCGGCGGCCGGCTCGTCCGCGTCCAGGCCGTTGTCCGCGTCGTCCTCGTTCGCGGACTGGCCGTTCCTGACCTTGCCGCCGGGCGGGTCCTGCTGGTCCGAGGTCGCCCCCAGCGTCACCACCGTGCCGAGCACCGCGGCGAGCAGCGCGCCCGCGCCCGCGGCTACCAGGTTGCGGCGTGCGCCGCCGATGATGGCGAGAGGGCCGCGCGGCTTGGCGCCGCCGGGCGACTCCTGCCGAGCCACCAGTGTGGCGGGCTCCTCCGGCCGCTTCGACTGTCCCGAGGCCCCCAGCGGCAGCACGGCCGCCGGCACGCCTCCGGGCGGCGATGCCGACTCCTCGTAGCGCGCGGCCGGTACCTCCTCGCCCGCCGGGGTGCGTCCGCCGACTACGGGGCCGCCCGCGCGGTCCGCGACGAGCGCCAGCGCCCTGCGTCCCGCGACGGTGCCACGCTTGTCGGCGAGAGCTCCGCGCATGCCGATCGAGGCCTCCAGCTCGGCGCGCGCACGCTCCAGGCTGCCGGTGCAGAGTGCGAGTACGCCCAACTCATGGTGGAAATACGCCTCTTCGGCCACTTCGCCCGATATCCGGGCCGCTTCGGAGCCGATCCGCAGGGCCCGCTCCCAAGCGCCCCAGTGCAGCCCCGCCGCGAAGGCGGGTGCGGCGCTGCGGGCCAGCAGCACGGCCGCGCTGGGGTGTCCTGCCTCTTCCCCCGGGACCAGCGCGGTCAGCGCGGCGAGGACGGCGTCCGCCTCGGCCACAGCACGCTCGGGCGTGACGGAGGGGTGTCCGGCCCACCAGGCGTAGTGCTGGGCGGCGGTGTGGGCGTGGGCGGCCGCGTCGTCGGCGTAACCCTTCTCCGTCAGCTGCGCGATCACGCCGGCCGCCAGCCGGTAGCGGGGGCCGACCGGGGAGAGCAGCCCGCAGTGCATCAGCTCGCCGAGCGAGGCGTCCGCGTGGGTGTCACCAACGAGCGCCGGCAGATGTGCCTGGTGCGGGACCTCGCCGCCGAGCGCGACGGCGAAGCGCAGGGTGTCGCGGGCGGACTCGCTGAGCCGGGAGGCGAGCAGCGCCGCGGGCGCGGCCCCCTCGCCGAGCGTCGGCAGCGGGACCTCGACGTCGACCGCGTCGAAGACCCCGAACCCGTCGGAGTCCTCGTCCTGCGGTTCGGGACGCAGGCTGTCGCGCTGCCGCAGCAACGCGCCCGCCTGCACGAAGCGCAGCGGCAGGCCCTCGGACTCGAACCAGAGGTCGCCCGCCCAGTTCGCCTCGTCCTCGGTGAGCGGCCGTTCCACGGTGCGCTGCAGCAGCTCCAGGGAGGCGCTGCGGCCGAGACCCGCGAGGAAGACCTCTTCGAGGTGCGAGTCGGCGGCGGGCGCCGCGATGTCGGGTGTGGCGGCGACCAGGAAGGCGCACTCGGGCGCGGCGTCCAGCAGCTCGCCGAGGGCGGAGCCGCCGAACTCCAGGTCGTCGAGTACGACGATCGCGCCGATGTCCCTCACGTACTCGAGCAGTCCCGCCCGGTCGGGCCGGTGCCGCGGCGCGCTGTGGACGACGGCGAAGAGCTCGTACAGCAGCTCGGTGGGGGTGCGGTGGTAACCGCTGAGGCGTACGACCCCGTCGGGTGCGAGGTTCGCGCAGTCCTCGGCCACGATGTCGAGCAGGGCGCTGCGCCCGGAGCCCGCGGGCCCGGTGAGCCGCACCGAGCGGCCGCGGCCCAGCAGCCGTACCAGCCGCTCATGCTCCTCGTCGCGCTCAAGCAGCGGGAGCCGCGGGGCGGGCGGGCCCGCCGGCAGGGGCGGCTGCGCCGCGCGCTGCCGCTCGGTGCGCTCCTCGGCGCTGTACCGGGTCGGCCGCGCGGACTGTTCTCTCCCATGGCCTTCGGCCTGGGAGGGGGCCCCACCGGGCGGGCAGGGCTCTATCTCGCTGCCGTCGACGGGGTTGACGGTGAGCAGGAAGTCGCCCGCGACGAGCTGGACGGTACGGGCGAGCGCCGGCGCGGACTGTACGAAGTCGGGCGTGCCGGTGTCGCGCGGGGGCCGCGCCTGTCCCGCGCCCTCGCCGAAGCTGTCGTTGTCCATGGTCCAAGCCCCCCAGAGGTGCTGTGCCCGTCACACGGGTCTGTCAATTCGGCAGGCGACCGAACCCTAGGCGTTCGCTCAGTATCTACGAACGGCCGGGGTGCCAGCCCGCCCGTGACGTCACAGTCTCGTGAGGATTGCGAGCGTCGTACGGTTCAGACCCGAGGGAGCGATTCGGCCGCGAGGCCGCCCTCGATGGCGAGAATGCGGTGCAGCCGCGTGGCGACCAGCAGTCTCTGCATCTGTGGCGGCACACCGCGCAGCACCAGCCGGCGACCGCACCGGCCGGCCCGCCGGTGCGCGCCCATGATGACCCCGAGCCCGGTGGCATCCCAGGAGTCGAGGTCGGTCAGGTCGAGCACGAGGTCGCCGACGCCGTCGTCGACGGCCGAGTGCAGGACCGTACGGGCGTCCGCCGCGCTGCGGACGTCGAGGCGGCCCCCGACGACCAGCTCGGCATGGTCGCCCCTGATGTGCATATGCGCTCCCCGTGAGTGCTTCAGTGCCCTGTTTTGCTTCTTCTGTCTTGTTCTTCTTCTGTCTTGCAACAACTGACTGCCGCGTGGGTGAGGAAGTTGCCGTCTGTAAGCGAACCGATACCGAATTCACCCCTGAGGGTGATACCAAATCGGTCGATGAGGGTCAGTGCTTGTAGAAGCCCTGCCCGCTCTTGCGACCGATGTCACCCGCGTCCACCATCCGGCGCATCAGCTCCGGCGGCGCGAACTTCTCGTCCTGGGACTCGGTGTAGATGTTGCTCGTGGCGTGCAGCAGGATGTCCACGCCCGTCAGGTCGGCGGTGGCGAGCGGCCCCATGGCGTGACCGAAGCCCAGCTTGCAGGCGATGTCGATGTCCTCGGCGGACGCGACGCCCGATTCGTAGAGCTTCGCGGCCTCGACGACCAGCGCCGAAATGAGGCGGGTGGTGACAAAACCGGCGACATCGCGGTTGACGACGATGCAGGTCTTGCCGACGGATTCGGCGAACTCCCGCGTGGTGGCGAGGGCTTCGTCGCTCGTCTTGTAGCCGCGCACCAGCTCGCACAGCTGCATCATCGGGACGGGCGAGAAGAAGTGCGCACCGACGACGCGGTCCGGACGCTCCGTCACCGCCGCGATCTTCGTGATCGGGATGGCGGAGGTATTGGAGGCGAGGACGGCGTCGTCCCGTACGAGCTTGTCGAGCGTACGGAAGATCTCGTGCTTGACCTCGAGCTTCTCGAAGACCGCCTCGACGACGATGTCCGCGTCGGCGGCGGCGTCCAGGTCGGTGGTGGTGGTGATGCGCGCCAATGCCGCCTCGGCGTCGGCCGCTTCGAGCTTGCCCTTGGAGACGAACTTGTCGTACGAGGCCTTGATGCCGTCGGTGCCGCGGGTCAGGGCCGCATCGGTGACATCGCGCAGCACGACTTCCCAGCCCGCCTGGGCCGAGACCTGCGCGATACCGGACCCCATGAGTCCGGCCCCGATGACGGCGAGCTTCCTGGCCACTGCGGCACCCCTTAACACCTGTTTACATTTCGGCTCTCCGGCGGAGGTTAGCGCCCGTGAGGTGCCCTGTGGCGGTGAAGAGATGCGCGTCACGTCTCAGATGACGGACATCACACCGGCGCGGCCCATCACGGGTCACATACCGCCCACTTGAGCACCTTCTCCCCCAGCAGGTCCTCCGCGTGGTGGCGGAGGTCCATGACGCCTCGCGGGAGACGTCGTCGGGTCCGCGGCCGGCGGCGATCCCGCGGCAGGTCACCCCGTGCTCCCCGATCCGGCCTGATCGACGGAGAGAACCTAGGCTGGGTGCATGGTCAATCTGACGCGCATCTACACCCGTACCGGCGACCAGGGCACGACAGCCCTCGGCGACATGAGCCGCACGGCCAAGACCGATCTGCGGATCGCGGCGTACGCCGACGCCAATGAGGCCAATGCCTCCATCGGCACGGCCATCGCCCTCGGGCAGCTCCCGCAGGAGGTCGTGAAGGTCCTCGTCCGCGTCCAGAACGACCTGTTCGACGTGGGTGCGGATCTCGCCACCCCGGTCGTCGAGAAGCCGGAGTATCCGCCGCTGCGGGTCGAGCAGTTCTACATCGACAAGCTGGAGGCGGACTGTGACCGCTTCAACGAGGAGCTGGAGAAGCTCCGCAGCTTCATCCTGCCCGGCGGTACACCGGGGGCGGCGCTGCTGCATCAGGCCTGCACGGTCGTACGGCGCGCGGAGCGCTCGACCTGGGCGGCGCTGGAGGTGCACGGGGAAATCATGAACCCGCTCGCCGCGACGTATCTCAACCGCCTCTCCGACCTCCTGTTCATCCTGGCCCGTACGGCCAACAAGGAGGTCGGAGACGTGCTCTGGGTGCCGGGCGGAGAGCGCTAACGCTCACTGCCCACGGGCTCGCGCTCGGACTTCGGGGCCTGCTTCGGGAAGAGCGTGTAGCTCCCCGCGATGACCACGTTGATGCCGATGACGAAGAACATGGTCTCCTGCCAGCTGCGCAGCGAACCGGTGTCGCCGTCGCCGCCGACGTACCAGATCGCGGCCTGAAGCAGGCCCATGGCGACCACCGCCGCGACGATCCAGCGGATGGCCGTCTTCCACTCGTGGACCGTGCGGGCCGTGCCGTATTTCGGCCGCTTGACGGGCCGCGGGCCGCCCGCGAAGCGGTGCGCGAACTTCGCGTCGACCCACTTGATCGTGTGGTGCCCAAGGCCCACGGTGAAGCCGATGTAGACGGCCGCGAGACCGTGCTTCCAGTCCGGCTCTGCGCCGTTCTTGAGGTCGATCGCCGTCACGACCAGCAGGATGACCTCCAGCAAGGGCTCGCAGAGCAGCACGGCCGCCCCGAGGCGCGGCAACTTCGCCAGGTAGCGCAGGGCCAGTCCACCGAGCAGCAGCACCCAGAAGCCGACCTCGCAGATCACGATCAGCGTGACGATCACGGCACTCTCCCTTCCGTCCGGCCTCCAGCCTCCCGTCCGCACGGCCGCCGATCGTCATCGCCAGTAACGAAGTGGCACTGCATCCTTCGATGTAGCCGAATGCGGCCGGCCCTCACCCGGGACGTGGAGGCCCGCGCGCCGCCCGCCGTGTTTGATGGGTCCGTGACCGCTATCCCCCGCCCGCACCGCGACGACGTACTCATCGCCGTGGCCGGATTCCTCGGCGGCCTGCTGCTGTGGTCGCTGGGTCTGGACACCCATAGGGACCAGGGCTTCGAACCGCGCTCGCTGGCGCTGGTGCCGCTGGCCGTGATGAGCGGGGCTGAGCTGCTGCGCCGGACGATGCCGAACACCGCGCTGGCGATCGGCTGTCTGACGATGCTCGCCGACCAGTTCACCGTCGGGAATGTCGCCACCCTGGCGATGTTCACGGATGTGGTCTACGCGGCCGTTCTGTACGGCACACCCGCGGCCGCACGCCGTATCCCCGCCGTGTCCATGGTGGCCACCGCCGCCGTCACGGTCACCGCACTCGTCGTCTACCAGGATGCACAGGCCATTCTGCCCGGCCTCCTCTTCGCCGTGCTGACGGTCGTCCCGGCCTGGACCGGCGTGAGCGTACGCACCCATCGCGACGCCGCAGAAGCCGCCCAGCTGCGCGCCGAGCAGACCGCCCTGCTCGCCGAGATCGACCGCACCCAGGCGGTCGCCTCCGAGCGCGCCCGGATGGCCCGGGAGCTGCACGACCTGGTCGCGGGCCATCTCTCGGCGATCGCGATCCACTCCACGGCCGCCCTCTCCCTGGACGACCCGAAGACTTCCCGCGAGGCGCTCGGCGTCATCCGCGAGAACAGCGTCGACGGGCTCGCCGAGATGCGCCGGCTGATCGGGCTGCTGCGAGACAGCGGCGGCGACGCGGAGCCCGCGGCCGCGCCGACACTCGCCGGTGTCGACGCGCTCCTCGGTCAGTCGCGGACGAACGGCGCCTCCAGCGGCCTGGAGTTCACGCTCGACGACACCCGCGAGGCGGGAGCGGCGCTGGCCGCGCCGGTCGAGCTCGCTGCGTACCGCATCATCCAGGAGTCGCTGACCAACGCGCTCAAGCACGCGTCGCCGGGGCGGATCACGGTCACCGTGGCGCAGGACGAGCGGACGCTGACGGTACGGGTCACCAGCCCGTACGGCGACCGCCCCGGGCCGCGCGCCCCCGGCTCGGGGGCCGGTCTGGTCGGCATGCGCGAGCGCGTGGCGCTGCTGGACGGGCAGTTCGAGGCGGGACCGGTGACCGACAGCGTAGGCGCCAAGATCTGGCAGGTACGGGCGGAGCTGCCCGTCGATGAAGGGAACGGGAAGGCATGACGATCCGGGTACTGGTCGCGGAGGACCAGAGCGCCGTACGCGCCGGTCTGGTCCTCATCCTGGGCAGCGCGCCGGACATCGAGGTGGTCGGCGAGGCGGCGGACGGCGAGGAAGCGGTGCGGCTGGCCCGTGAGCTGCGCCCGGACCTGGTGCTGATGGATGTTCAGATGCCGCGGCTCGACGGGGTGTCGGCGACCCGGCAGGTCGTCGCCGAGAAGCTCGCCGACGTGCTCGTACTGACCACGTTCGATCTGGACGAGTACGTCTTCGGGGCGCTGCGGGCGGGGGCCGCGGGCTTCCTGCTGAAGAACACCGACGCCAAGGATCTGCTGGAGGCGGTGCGCACGGTGGCGCGCGGCGAGGGGCTGATCGCGCCTGCTGTGACCCGCCGTCTGATCGCGGAGTTCGCGACGCCGACTCCCCCGCCGTCCCCGGACGCGCCCGACCGCGGGATCCTCGATGTGCTGACCCGGCGCGAGCGCGAGGTGCTGTCGTGTCTCGGCAAGGGCATGTCGAACGCCGAGATCGCGGGGCACCTCGACATGGCGGAGGCGACGGTGAAGACCCATGTGAGCCGGCTGCTGGGCAAGCTGGAGATGCGCAGCCGGGTCCAAGCAGCCGTTCTGGCACAGGAGTTGGGCATCTAGCCCCTCTCCCCTCCCCCATCTCTCACGCCTATGGTCTGGACCTATTGACGATTGGTCCAGACCTTCCTACTCTCACCGCAACACACACTGCGGTGAGCCACGCAGGGTGCGCAGTGCACGGACCACCCCGATCGTCCGGAACTCCTCGAGGAGCACCCGTGAACACGCAACCCCCACTGCACAGCACCAGATTCAGACTCAGATCCAGAGCCGTCGCGGGACTGACCGCGCTGCTCCTCCCGCTGGCCGCCATGGTCGGCCTCGCCTCCCCCGCCGAGGCCGCTCCCTCGGCGACCGCCACCTACACCAAGGTCTCCGACTGGGGCACCGGCTTCGAAGGCAAGTGGACGGTGAAGAACACCGGCACCACATCGCTCAGCTCCTGGACGGTCGAGTGGGACTTCCCCTCGGGCACCGCGGTCACCTCCGCATGGGACGCGGACGTCACCAGCTCCGGCACCCACTGGACCGCCAAGAACAAGTCGTACAACGGCACTCTCGCCGCGGGCGCATCCGTCTCCTTCGGCTTCAACGGCACCGGCTCCGGCGCCCCCTCCGGCTGCAGGCTCAACGGCGCGTCCTGCGACGGCGGCAGCGTCCCCGGCGACAACCCGCCGTCCGCCCCCGGCACCCCGAGCTCGTCCGACATCACCAACACCTCGGTGAAGCTGACCTGGACCGCCGCCACCGACGACAAGGGCATCAAGAACTACGACGTACTGCGTGACGGCACCAAGATCGCGACGGTGACCGGCACGACGTACACGAACACCGGGCTGACCGCCGGCACGGACTACTCGTACACCGTGCAGGCCCGTGACACCGCCGACCAGACAGGACCGGCCAGCGGCGCCCGCGCGGTCCGCACCACCGGCGGCACCAACCCCGACCCCGGCAGCAAGGTCAAGCTCGGCTACTTCACCGAGTGGGGCGTCTACGACCGCAACTACCACGTCAAGAATCTGGTCACCAGCGGCTCCGCCTCGAAGATCACGCACATCAACTACGCCTTCGGCAACGTCCAAGGCGGTAAGTGCACGGTCGGCGAGGCCTTCCCGGCCTACGAGAAGTCGTACACCGCCGACCAGAGCGTCGACGGCGTCGCCGACACCTGGGACCAGCCGCTGCGCGGCAACTTCAACCAGCTGAAGAAGCTCAAGGCGCAGTACCCGCACATCAAGGTGCTGTGGTCGTTCGGCGGCTGGACCTGGTCCGGCGGCTTCGGCCAGGCCGCGGCGAACCCCACGGCCTTCGCCCAGTCCTGCTACGACCTGCTCAACGACCCACGCTGGGCCGGACTCTTCGACGGCATCGACCTGGACTGGGAGTACCCGAACGCCTGCGGTCTGTCCTGCGACACCAGCGGCGCCGCGTCCTTCAAGAACATGATGCAGGCGATGCGCGCCAAGTTCGGCAGCAAGCTCGTCACCGCGGCCATCACCGCGGACGCGTCATCCGGCGGCAAGATCGACGCGGCCGACTACGCCGGCGCCGCCCAGTACGTCGACTTCTACAACGTGATGACGTACGACTTCTTCGGCGCCTGGGCCGCACAGGGCCCGACCGCCCCGCACTCCCCCCTCACCTCGTACTCCGGCATCCCGCAGCAGGGCTTCAACTCTGACGCGGCGATCCAGAAGCTCAAGGGCAAGGGGATCGCGGGCAGCAAGCTGAACCTGGGCATCGGTTTCTACGGCCGCGGCTGGACCGGCGTCACCCAGGCGGCGCCCGGCGGCTCGGCCACCGGACCGGCCCCCGGAAAGTACGAGCCGGGCATCGACGACTACAAGGAGCTCAAGACCAAGTGCCCCGCCACCGGCACCGTCGCCGGGACCGCCTACGCGCACTGCGGCACCCAGTGGTGGAGCTATGACACCCCGGCCACCATCAGCGGGAAGATGAACTACGTGAAGAACCAGGGCCTGAAGGGCGCGTTCTTCTGGGAGTTCAGCGGCGACACCAGCAATGGCGAACTCGCGAACGCGATCAGCAGCGGTCTGCAGTAGCCGTACGAAAGTAGCCGTACGAACGACGAAGCCCGGGAGATCCTGTCTCCCGGGCTTCGCTGTGCGTCTGTGCGTCCAGGCGCCTGTGCGTCTAGGCCACATTGACTCTCTGGCCGGGCGGCGCCGCCTCCAGCCAGGCGAGGAAGCCGGTCAGCGCGTCCTCGCTCATCGCCAGCTCCAGCCGCGTCCCGCGGTGCAGGCAGCCCAGCACCACCGCGTCTGACAGCAGCGCCAGCTCCTCCTCGCCCTCGGGAGTGCGGCGCGCCACGACCTCGATCGCCGAGCGCTCCAGGACACGCCGGGGGCGGGGGGCGTACGAGAAGACCCGGAACCACATGATCCGGTCACCGCTGTAGCGGGCGACGCCATACACCCAGCCCTTGCCGGAGAGGTCGGTCTCCTCCGGGACGTTCCAGCGCAGACTGCAGTCGAAGGTGCCGCCGGAGCGCTGGATCAGGCGCCGCCGCAGCCCGAAGACGAACAGCCCGACCGCAACCAGCGTGACGACAACCAGGCCGCTCACAAGCAGAGCGAGGAACATCTCCACCGACCTCCTCGCATCGTTTTCGTCCTAGTCCCACACGCGAATCTCGTGTGCACCTGCATTGCCTCAGCCGCGGCACGGTCTGGAGAAATCCAGCCCTGGCCGCGGCTGAGACTGTGTCTGTCCGGGGCGGGCTGCTCAGTGCACCGCCACCGCACGCAGCCGGACATCGGCGCGCCGCTCGGCGGCGGCGTCCTCGTCCGACTTGGCGCGCTCCAGCGCACGCTCCGCGCGCTGGGCGTCGATCTCGTCCGCCAGCTCGACGATCTCCGCCAGCAGGGACAGCTTGTTGTCGGCGAACGAGATGAAACCGCCGTGCACCGCGGCGACGACGGTCCCGCCCTCGCTCGTACGGATGGTCACAGGGCCCGACTCCAGCACACCGAGCAGCGGCTGGTGACCGGGCATGACGCCGATGTCGCCGGACGTGGTGCGCGCGACGACCAGGGTGGCCTCGCCGGACCAGACGCTACGGTCCGCGGCGACCAGCTCGACATGCAGCTCAGCAGCCAAGGGTGGCTCCTCGGGTCACCACCCGGCACTTCTGCCGGGTGTTGGGTCAATTCTAGTAGGCGTACGAAGGGGGGCGGGACGCACCCGCCCCCCTTCACGAGTCAACGGACTCAGGAGACGCCGAGCTCCTTGGCGTTGGCCTTGAGGTCCTCAATGCCACCGCACATGAAGAACGCCTGCTCGGGGAAGTGGTCGTACTCACCGTCGCAGATCGAGTTGAACGCGGCGATCGACTCCTCGAGCGGCACGTCCGAACCGTCCACGCCGGTGAACTGCTTGGCGACGTGGGTGTTCTGCGACAGGAAGCGCTCGACGCGACGGGCACGGTGGACAACAAGCTTGTCCTCCTCGCCCAGCTCGTCGATACCGAGGATCGCGATGATGTCCTGGAGGTCCTTGTACTTCTGCAGGATTCCCTTGACGCGCGTGGCGGCGTCGTAGTGGTCCTGCGCGATGTAGCGCGGGTCCAGGATCCGGGACGTGGAGTCCAGCGGGTCCACGGCCGGGTAGATGCCCTTCTCGGAGATCGGACGGGACAGAACCGTCGTCGCGTCGAGGTGGGCGAAGGTGGTGGCCGGGGCCGGGTCGGTCAGGTCGTCCGCGGGGACGTAGATCGCCTGCATCGAGGTGATCGAGTGACCACGCGTCGAGGTGATGCGCTCCTGCAGCGTACCCATCTCGTCGGCCAGGTTCGGCTGGTAACCCACCGCGGACGGCATACGGCCGAGCAGGGTGGACACCTCGGAGCCGGCCTGGGTGTACCGGAAGATGTTGTCGATGAAGAAGAGCACGTCCTGCTTCTGCACATCGCGGAAGTACTCCGCCATGGTCAGACCGGCCAGGGCGACGCGCAGACGCGTGCCCGGCGGCTCGTCCATCTGACCGAAGACCAGGGCGGTCTTGTCGATGACGCCGGACTCGCTCATCTCCTCGATGAGGTCGTTGCCCTCACGGGTACGCTCACCGACGCCCGCGAACACCGACACACCCTCGTGCAGGTTGGCGACGCGGTAGATCATTTCCTGGATCAGAACGGTCTTGCCGACACCGGCACCACCGAACAGACCGATCTTTCCACCCTTGACGTACGGGGTGAGAAGGTCGATGACCTTGACGCCGGTCTCGAACATCTCGGTCTTCGACTCGAGCTGGTCGAAGCTGGGGGCCTTGCGGTGGATGGGCCAGCGCTCGGTCGTCTCGCTGTTCGCGTCGGGCACGTTCAGCACCTCACCGAGGGTGTTGAACACCTTGCCCTTGGTGAAGTCGCCGACCGGCACGGTGATGCCCACACCCGTGTTGGTCACCGCGGCCTGGCGGACCAGACCGTCGGTGGGCTGCATCGAGATGGCGCGCACGATGCCCTCGCCGAGGTGCTGGGCAACCTCGAGCGTCAGCATCTTGAGCTGGCCGTCCTGAGCAGGGTCGGCGACCTGAACGGTCAGCGCGTTGTAGATCTCCGGCATCGCGTCGACGGGGAACTCCACGTCGACGACCGGGCCGATCACCCGGGCGACGCGGCCCGTGGCGGCGGCCGTCTCAACTGTCGTCGTCATTACTTGTCACTCCCCGCGGTCGCGTCGGCCAGGGCGCTGGCGCCACCGACGATCTCGCTGATTTCCTGGGTGATTTCGGCCTGGCGGGCCGCGTTGGCAAGCCGGGAGAGGCTCTTGATGAGCTCCCCGGCGTTGTCGGTCGCCGACTTCATCGCGCGGCGGGTGGCAGCGTGCTTGGAAGCAGCGGCCTGGAGCAGCGCGTTGTAGATCCGGCTCTCGACGTAGCGCGGCAGCAGGGCGTCGAGGACGTCCTCCGCCGACGGCTCGAAGTCGAACAACGGAAGGATCTCGCCCTTGGTGCCGGACTCTTCCGCGGCCTCCTCGAGGCTGAGCGGCAGCAACCGGTTCTGCACCGGCGTCTGCGTCAGCATCGAGACGAACTCGGTGAAGACGATGTGGAGCTCGTCCACGCCGCCCTCGGCCGTGTCCTGCTGGACGGCCGCGATCAGCGGTCCTGCGACCTTCTTGGCGTCGGCGTAGGTCGGGTTGTCGGTGAAGCCGGTCCACGACTCCGTGACCTTGCGCTCACGGAAGCCGTAGTACGCGACACCCTTGCGGCCGACGATGTACGCGTCGACCTCCTTGCCCTCGCCGCGGAGCCGCTCGGTGAGCTGCTCCGCCGCCTTGATGGCGTTGGCGGAGTAGCCGCCGGCCAGACCGCGGTCGCTCGTGATGAGCAGGACCGCGGCACGGACCGGAGCGTCCACCTCGGTGGTCAGCGGGTGCTTGGTGTTCGACCCCGTCGCCACCGCGGTCACCGCGCGGGTGAGCTCGGTCGCGTACGGCGTGGAGGCCGCCACCTGGCGCTGCGCCTTGACGATGCGCGAGGCGGCGATCATCTCCATCGCCTTGGTGATCTTCTTGGTCGCGGTGACGGATTTGATGCGACGCTTGTAGACCCGGAGCTGGGCTCCCATGAGTCAGGTCCCTTCCGTCGTCACTTGGCCGTGCTGACCGGCGCGTCTTCGCCCAGAAGCTTGCCGTCCGAGGTCTCGAACTGACGCTTGAAGGCGGCGATCGCGTCGCCGATGGCCTGCAGGGTGTCGTCCGACATCTTGGCGCCCTCGGCGATGCTGGTCAGCAGCTCCTTGCGCTCACGGCGCAGGTGCTCGAGCAGCTCGGACTCGAAGCGGCGGATGTCCTGGACCGGGACGTCGTCCATCTTGCCGGTGGTGCCGGCCCAGACGGAGACGACCTGCTCCTCGATGGGCATGGGCTGGTACTGAGGCTGCTTGAGCAGCTCGACCATGCGCTTGCCGCGCTCCATCTGCGCCTTGGAGGCCGCGTCCAGGTCGGAACCGAAGGCGGCGAACGCCTCGAGCTCGCGGTACTGGGCGAGGTCCACACGAAGTCGGCCGGAGACCTGCCGCATGGCCTTGTGCTGGGCGGAGCCACCGACACGGGAGACCGAGATACCGACGTTCAGGGCCGGACGCTGACCGGCGTTGAACAGGTCGGACTCCAGGAAGCACTGGCCGTCGGTGATGGAGATGACGTTGGTCGGGATGAACGCCGACACGTCGTTCGCCTTGGTCTCGACGATCGGGAGGCCCGTCATCGAACCGGCGCCCATGTCGTCCGACAGCTTCGCGCAACGCTCGAGGAGACGAGAGTGCAGGTAGAAGACGTCACCGGGGTACGCCTCGCGGCCCGGCGGACGGCGCAGCAGCAGCGATACGGCGCGGTAGGCGTCGGCCTGCTTCGACAGGTCGTCGAAGATGATCAGGACGTGCTTGCCCTGGTACATCCAGTGCTGGCCGATGGCCGAGCCGGTGTACGGCGCCAGGTACTTGAAGCCGGCCGGGTCGGACGCCGGGGCGGCGACGATCGTCGTGTACTCGAGCGCGCCCGCCTCCTCCAGCGCACCGCGCACGGACGCGATGGTGGAGCCCTTCTGGCCGATGGCGACGTAGATGCAGCGGACCTGCTTCTTCACGTCGCCCGAGCGCCAGTTGTCGCGCTGGTTGATGATCGTGTCGACGGCCAGAGCGGTCTTGCCGGTCTGACGGTCGCCAATGATCAGCTGACGCTGGCCACGGCCGATCGGCACCATGGCGTCGACGGCCTTGTAGCCGGTCTGCATCGGCTCGTGCACCGACTTACGGACCATGACGCCCGGGGCCTGCAGCTCGAGGGCGCGGCGGCCGTCGGACTCGATCTCGCCGAGGCCGTCGATCGGGTTGCCGAGCGGGTCGACGACGCGACCCAGGTAGCCCTCGCCGACAGCGACGGAGAGAACCTCACCGGTGCGCTGCACCGGCTGGCCCTCCTCGATGCCGCTGAACTCGCCGAGGACGACCGCACCGATCTCGCGCTCCTCGAGGTTGAGGGCGAGACCGAGGGTGCCGTCCTCGAACTTCAGCAGCTCGTTCGCCATGGCCGAGGGAAGACCCTCGACCTTCGCAATGCCGTCGCCGGCCACGCTGACCGTACCGACCTCCTCGCGCGAGGCCGCGTCCGGCTGGTACGACTGGACAAAGTTCTCCAGCGCGTCCCGGATCTCCTCCGGCCGGATCGTGAGCTCCGCCATCTGGGTTCCCTGCTCTCCTTGTTGGGCCCGAAGTTTCTTAAGGGGTCTGGGGGCCGACCCCCAGGAATCTTCTGCAATCTCTGCACGGCCCAACCGGGCCGCTCGTACTGCTGTGTTCAGTTGGTGGCTGGTCAGCCGGCGATGCGACGAGTCGCCTCGTCGAGACGGTCCGCGATGGTGCCGTTGATCATCTCGTCGCCGACGCGCACCGAGATCCCGCCGAGGACCTCGGGGTCCACGTCGAGGTTCAGGTGCATCTCGCGGCCGTAGATCCGCGCAAGGCCGGCGCCGAGGCGCTGCTTCTGCTGATCGCTCAGCGGCACCGCCGTGGTGACGACCGCGACCATCCGGTCCCGGCGCGCCGCGGCGAGCTTGGACAGGGACTCGAGTCCCGCCTCCAGGCTACGTCCCCGCGGCTGGGTAACAAGACGGACAACCAGACGCTCGGTGACCGGATTGGCCTTCCCGCCGAGCAGGCTGCGCAGCAGCTCGCCCTTGGCGGACGCCGGAGCCGACTTGTCGGTCAGCGCGGACCGCAGCCCGGGGCTGGAGTCGATGATCCGGCCGAACCGGAACACCTCGTCCTCGACGTTGTCGAGCGCGTCGGCCCGCTGGGCCGCGGTGAGGTCGGCGGTGGCCGCCAGCTCCTCGACCGCGTCGACCAGGTCGCGCGACTGCGACCAGCGGGAACGCACCATGCCGGAGATCAGGTCGACGGTCTCGCCGCCCACCTGACCGGCCAGCAGGCGTCCCACCAGCTCGGCCTTGGCCGCACCGGCCTGCGCCGGGTCGGTCAGGACCCGACGCAGCGACACCTCACGGTGGAGCAGCGTGGTGACGGCGGCGAGCTCCTCGGCGAGCCTCGTCACGTCGACCGACGTGTTGTCGGTCAGCGCGTCGAGGGACTCGCGTGCGACAGCCAGCGCCTCGCGGCTCGCTCCGTTCATCGCGTGGCCTCGGCCTTCGAAGCGCTGTCCTCGAGTTCATCGAGGAAGCGGTCGATGGTGCGGCTCTGCCGGGCGTGGTCCTCGAGGGACTCACCCACGAGCTTGCCGGCCAGGGCGGTGGCGAGCTTGCCCACGTCCTGACGCAGCGCCGCAGCCGCTGCCTTGCGGTCGGCCTCGATCTGGGCGTGGCCGGCCGCGATGATCTCCTCACGCTGCCGCTGGCCTTCCGCCTTCATCTCCTGGATGATCGCGGTGCCCTGCTCGGTCGCCTCCTGGCGCATCCGGGCGGCCTCGTGGCGGGCCTCGGCGAGCTGAGCCTTGTACTGCTCGAGCACGCTCTCGGCCTCGATCTTGGCCGCATCGGCCTTCTCGATGCCACCCTCGATGGCCTCTCGGCGCTCTTCCAGAACCTTGTTGATGTTCGGGAGGAGCTTCTTGGCGAGGAAGCCGAAGACGATGGCGAAGGCGATCAGGCCGATGACGAGCTCGTCGAGATGCGGGATGAGAGGAGGCTGGGGCTCCTCCGCCGCCGCAAGGAACAGAGCGTTCACATCAGTGCCTTCCGTGAAAATAATCGGGCTGTCGTCGATACCGGATTAGTAGACGAAGCCCATGACGATGCCGATGAGGGCGAGCGCCTCACAGAAGGCGAAACCCATGATCTGGTTGGTGCGGATCAGACCGGCCGCCTCGGGCTGACGGGCCAGGGCCTGGGTGCCGTTACCGAAGATGATGCCGACGCCGACGCCGGGGCCGATCGCAGCGAGGCCGTAACCGATCGAGGCAACGTTACCTTCGACAGCGGCGAGGGTCTGGAGAGCGGACATGCCGGTTCTTCCTTCTCTTTCAAGGACCCGGTGGGGGTTGGCCACCGGAGGACTGGTTGGAGTGGCGGGTGGAGCTTGCTCAGTGGTGCTCGGCGAGCGCGCCCTGGATGTAGCTGCAGGCCAGGAGGACGAAGACGTACGCCTGGACAGCCTGGATGAAGAGTTCGAAGGCGGTCATCACGACGGCCATCACGAAGGACGTGCCTGCGTAGACGAGGCCGATGCCGTTGGCCAGGTACCAGGTCGCGATCGCGAACATCGCGATCAGCAGGTGACCCGCGAACATGTTCGCAAAGAGCCGGACCGCGTGGGTGAAGGGCCGGATGATCATGTTCGAGAAGAACTCGAGTACGACGACCAGCGGGAGGATGGCACCGAGCGACTTGTCGTAGCCGGTGATGTTCTTCCAGCCGCCGACGAAACCGTGCTTCTTGAAGGTGAGGCTGACCCACACGACGTACACGATCAGAGCGAGCGCCGCGGGGAACGCGATGAGCGATGTCACCGGGAACTGGGCGAGCGGAATGATCGACCAGAGGTTCAGCATCCACACGAAGAAGAACAGCGAGACCATCAGCGGGACGTACTTCTCGCCGTCCTTCTTGCCGATGATTTCGTAGACGATTCCGCGCCGTACGAACTCGTACCCGGCCTCACCGACCATCTGGAGCTTGCCCGGCACCAGCTTCGGCCTGTGGAAGGCGGCCCAGAAGAATCCGACTACCACGGCCGAGCCCAGGAAGGCGAGCAGCATCGGCTTGGTGAATTCGAAGCCGGCCACCTTGAACATGGGCTCGTACATGAAAGTGTGCAGGCCCGGAGCTGGGAATCCGCATCCGGTGAAGATGTGGCAGCTCGCGTCAAAGGCAAGCGTTTGGTCAGCACTCACCGCGGGCTCCTTCAGCGTGGCGCATAGGTACGGCAACCTCGTTGTGTCGGCGCGGCGCGCAGCCGCGGTTCGGCACTGGACTGGTGGTCTTACGGATGTGGGGGCGGCGGTTCGGCGTCGAGCCTCGCGATGGGACAGGCGTCAGCTCGGATGCCCGCGCCCGCAGTGCCGCAGTTGGCACCGGACGATAGCAGCATCCCGAACGGGCATTTATCCCGGCCCTACCTGTCATGACGACGACCCCGTCTTCTGGGGCGTTTCGCCCTTCGAGGACTCGGGGTCGACGTAGAGGATCTTTGCCTTGAGGTAGGCACGGGCCTGTGCGGATACCCAGACGACAGTCACCGCGACGATGGTGATGGCGAAGGCCTTGGGGTTGAACAGGGTGGTGTCCTTGAACACCGCCATGAAGATGAAGAGCAGCAGCAGCTGTGCGGTGTAGAGCATCAGCCCCATGGCCTGGAACAGCTGCGGAAGCGACTTGGCCGTCCGCTGGAGCACGACCATTCCGATCCCCATGAAGAGGATGACCACCAGGGTGCCGATCGCCGCCCCGAGTGCTCCCTTACCACCGGCGACGCCCGCACTGACCGCAACGGCGACTACGCCGGCGACAGCTGAGGGTACGGCGGTGTACAGGAGAGTCCGGACGTCGTTGGACGGCATGGCGGCAGCTCCGCTTGCTGGTGGGGGCAGTGGTGTCGTCATGGACGAGCGTAATCCCGGTCCCGAGTTGTGCCTCGGGGCCAACGGGCCGTCGCACTGCGGTCCTTCGGCGCTGTCTCCGGGTCTCGTGAACCGTATCACAAACTATTTGAATAGGTCTTTACCCAGAGAGTGTGCCAACTGTCACACATGAGAGTTACTCCGCGCGTGTGTGCAGGACAAGCGGCCGATATGTCTGCTATTAGGCGGCCATACAGCGACTCGTCATCCGCGCGTCCCGGCCTTCCTCCGGTCCGGGAACCGCGAACGGGGGCCGATCGCGGTCGCCCCGTTGACGCCCGCCGGGACCGGGGTGCGCTCCTCTGGCACCTCTTCGGCCTGCTCCCCCACTCGGTACGAGAGCGGGGGCGCCGTCTGGGGCAGCGTCCCGCGGCGCCGGTAGCGCGGCGGCACGAAGGCCTCCGCCCAGCGCGGGGCGCGCGGAGCGAAGCGCGGCAGCAGCAGAAGCAGCAGGCCCACCGCGCTCAGCGCGACGATGAGCATCACGATCCACATCGACGCCGAATGCACGGAGTAAGCGACGACGCCGAAGGCGATCAGCGCCGACCAGAAGTACATGATCAGGACTGCGCGGCTGTGCGAGTGCCCGATCTCCAGGAGCCGGTGGTGGAGATGGCCGCGGTCGGCGGCGAACGGCGACTGTCCGTTCCAGGTACGGCGCACGATCGCGAGCACCAGGTCGGCGACCGGGATCGCGATGATGGTCAGCGGCAGCAGCAGTGGGATGAAGACCGGCAGCGCCGCGTGTGTGGCCTGGCGGGTGCCGCCCTCGAAGATCTTCAGGGCGTCCGGGTCCACCTGCCCGGTCACCGAGATCGCCGCCGCCGCGAGCACCAGGCCGATCAGCATCGAGCCCGAGTCGCCCATGAAGATCCGGGCAGGGTGCATGTTGTGCGGCAGGAAGCCCAGGCACATGCCCATCAGGATGGCGGTGAAAAGCGTCGCGGGGGCGGCCGCCTCGATCATGTACCCGAACCAGATCCGGTACGAGTAGAGGAAGAAGGCCGCGGCTGCGATGCAGACCATGCCGGCGGCGAGGCCGTCCAGGCCGTCCACGAAGTTCACCGCGTTGATGGTGATGACGACGAGCGCGACAGTCAGCAGGGTGCCCTGCCAGGAGGTCAGCGAGACCGTGCCGATGCCGGGAACGGGGATCCACAGGATCGTCAGACCCTGCATCACCATCACACCCGCGGCGATCATCTGGCCGCCGAGCTTGATCAGGGCGTCGATCTCGAACTTGTCGTCCAGGACGCCGATGATCCAGATCAGGGCGGCGCCGGAGAGCAGCGCGCGCGGTTCGTTCGACAGCTCGAAGACACTGTTCAGATTCTGCAGGTGGTCGGCGACCAGAAGTCCCGCGCACAGCCCGAAGAACATGGCGATGCCGCCGAGTCGCGGTGTCGGCTCTCGGTGTACGTCGCGGGCGCGGATCTCCGGCATCGCTCCGGTCGCGATGGCGAACTTCCGCACCGGACCGGTCAGCAGGTAGGTCACCGCAGCCGTGACACAGAGCGTCAGCAAATAATCACGCACGGGCTGCCCCACAGGAATCGGTGGCCATCTCAGCCACACACCCTAGCTCTGGTAGCCACATGCTTAAGGACATACGGGTGGCGGCGATGGTTGCACGAGTTCGCGGCTAACCCCGATAAGGGGGAAATCTACCGGCCAGCTCGCGTACTTCCGTACGTACCTTCCGCGCTGCCTCTCCCTCTGCACGCATCGCCGCCGTGAACAGCGCGGCGATCCGGGTCATCTCGTTCTCGCCCATGCCCTGCGTGGTGAGGGCCGCGGTGCCAAGACGGATGCCGCGGCCGTCGCCGTACGGCAGGGCGCAGGTGTCCAGGACCAGTCCGGCCGCGGCGAGACGGCCGCGGGCCGCCCTGCCGTCCACGCCGAGCGGGGCCGGATCCGCGCTGATCAGATGGGTGTCGGTGCCGCCGGTCAGCACCGCGAAGCCTTCGGCCGCGAGCTCGCCGGCGAGCACCCGGGCATTGGCGACGACCTGATGGGCGTACGCCGTGAACGCGGGAGTCGCCGCCTCACCGAAGGCGACGGCCTTGGCGGCGATCGTGTTCATCTGGGCACCGCCCTGGGTGAACGGGAAGACCGCCCGGTCGATGCGCTCGGCCAGCTCCGACCCGCAAAGGATCATCCCGCCGCGCGGGCCGCGCAGCACCTTGTGGGTAGTGGCGCACACCACATCGGCGTACGGGACGGGACTGGGGGCCGCGCCGCCCGCGATCAGGCCCATCGGGTGGGCGGCGTCCGCGATGAGATACGCGCCGACGTCGTCCGCGATCTCTCGGAAGGCGGGGTAGTCGGGGTGGCGGGGGTAGGAGATCGAACCGCAGACGATGGCTTTGGGCCGGTGCTGCCGGGCGAGGGTGCTCACCTGGTCGTAGTCGATGAGGCCGGACTCCGCCTCGACGCCGTATCCGACGAAGTCGAACCAGCGGCCGGAGAAGTTGGCGGGCGAACCGTGGGTGAGATGACCGCCGTACGGCAGGCCCATGGCGAGCACGGTGTCACCGGGCTTGAGCAGCGCGGCGTACGCCGCGAGGACGGCGGAGGAGCCGGAGTGCGACTGCACATTGGCGTGGTCGGCGCCGAACAGGACGGTGGCGCGCTCGACGGCGATCCGCTCGGCGGCGTCGACGAGCTCACAGCCGCCGTGGTGCCGGGCGCCGGGATAGCCCTCGGCGTACTTGTTGGCGAGCGGGGAGCCGAGGGCGGCGAGGACGGCGGGCGAGGTGAAGTTCTCGGCGGCGATGAGCTGAAGGCTGTCGCTCTGCCGTTCCGACTCGCCCAGGATCACTTCGGCGATCTCGGGGTCCTGGCGGCGCAGGGCGTCGAAGTCCGCGTATGCCGCGGGGGCGGCGGTAGGTGCAGTGCTGACCGGCATCGTGGGCTCCGGGCCTCGCGTGGGGTTGCGGCCCCTCCAATGTAGGCCGGGGCGTGGCGGCGCGCCCGGTGTCCGGGGGCCGTTTCCCCTACCCGCCCTCCCCCACGCCCGGGCGGGCGTGGGAGCCCATGGCCCGGGGCGGAGCCGCGCAAACAAGCCCCGCCGCCGATTGAGGCGCGGGGTCCGGGGCGGAGCCCCGACATTCAGCCCGCCCGGCGGAAACTCAGCCTCGCCGGGGAGACTTTCAAGCCCCGCCGGCGATTGAGGCGCGGGGGTCCGGGGTCGCACCCCGAATCCAGCCCCGCCGGCGATTGAGGCGCGGGGGTCCGGGGCGGAGCCCCGGTTAACCGCCGGGTCGGCTCAGTGGCGGGCCGGGACCCCCGTCAGCGCCGTCACCACAGGATCCAGCGCCTGGTTGATCTCGTCCCCGATCGACCGGAAGAACGTGATCGGCGCACCGTACGGGTCGTACACCTCGTCCGCGTCCGGGCTCGGCGCAAGCAGCCACCCTCGCAGCGCCGCCGCCGCGCGGACCAGCGCGCGGGCGCGTTCGACGACGCCCTCGCGGGGATCGGGCAGCGTCGCCGTGTCTATGGCGCGCACCAGCCGGGTGAACTCCTTGAGCGTGAAGGTGCGCAGGCCTGCCGAGTGGCCCATCGAGATCACCTGCGCCCGGTGGTCCCGGGTCGCCGTCAGGACCAGGTCCGCGCGGATCACATGCTCGTCGAGCAGCTCGCGGCCCACGAATCCCGTCGCGTCCGCGCCGAAGTCGGCAAGGACGATCTCGGCGTTGGCCTCCATCGGGGCGCCCTCATGCCCCCAGGTGCCCGCGCTCTCCACGATCAGGCCGCCCGTGAGCGGATCGCCGAGGCGGTCGCTCAGGGCATGGCGAGTCAGCCGCTCGGTGATCGGCGAGCGGCAGACGTTGCCGGTGCTGACGTGGAGGATGCGGAAGGTGGAGGTGCTTCCTCCAGACTCCGTACGGGAGGATCCCCAGGATTCCGCTATGCCACGCCCCTCAGGGGCGGTCAATTGGCCACCTCGAGGTCGGGTACGACTTTGCGCAGCTCGTCCGGTGAGAGCGCTCCCTCGCGCAGCAGCACCGGGACCTTGCCCGTGACGTCGACGATCGAGGACGGCACGATGCCCGGGGTCGGGCCGCCGTCCAGGTAGACCGAGACCGAGTCGCCGAGCATCTCCTGCGCGGCGTCGCAGTCCTCGGGCGCCGGGTGGCCGGTGAGGTTGGCGCTGGAGACCGCCATCGGGCCGACCTCGGTGAGCAGCTCGATCGCGACCGGGTGCAGCGGCATCCGGATCGCGACGGTGCCCCGGGTGTCGCCCAAGTCCCACTGCAGCGACGGCTGGTGCTTGGCGACCAGCGTCAGCGCACCCGGCCAGAAGGCGTCGACGAGCTCCCACGCCTGCTCGGAAAAGTCGGTGACCAGGCCGTGCAGGGTGTCCGGGGAGCCGATGAGGACCGGCGTGGGCATATTGCGGCCGCGCCCCTTGGCCTCCAGCAGTTCGGCGACTGCCTCGGAACCGAAGGCGTCCGCACCGATCCCGTACACGGTGTCGGTGGGCAGCACGACCAGCTCGCCGCGGCGGACGGCCGATGCGGCTTCACGCAGACCGGTGGTGCGATCCGTCGCGTCGTTGCAGTCGTATCGCCGAGCCATCAGCGGGCCTCCTCGTACACAAGCGTGGTCATGGCGTTGCCTTGCGCGCGGTCGCGAAGCGCGGCCGCTTGTTCAGGTCGGGGTGGTCGGCCGCGTCCGCCCAGCCCGCCTCCTCGCTGAAGATCCACGGCACCTGGCCGCCCTGGGTGTCCGCGTGCTCGACGACGACGAGACCGCCGGGCCGCAGCAGCCGGTGGGCGGTGCGCTCGATGCCGCGGATGGTGTCCAGGCCGTCCTCGCCGGAGAACAGGGCCATGTCCGGGTCGTGGTCGCGAGCCTCGGGGGCGACATACTCCCACTCCGTGAGCGGGATGTACGGCGGATTGGAGATGACCAGGTCGACCTGACCGTCCAGCTCGGGAAGCGCGGTCAGGGCGTCGCCCTGGTGCACGGTGACGCGCGAGCCCTCGGCGTTCTTACGGGTCCACCTCAGCGCGTCCTCGGAGAGCTCCACGCCGTGCACCCGCGAGCGCGGCACCTCCTGCGCCATGGCGAGCGCGATGGCCCCGGACCCCGTACACAGATCGACGATGAGCGGCTCGACGACGTCCATGGCCCGTACGGCGTCTATGGCCCAGCCGACGACCGACTCGGTCTCCGGGCGGGGCACGAAGACGCCGGGCCCGATCTGCAGCTCCAGAAAGCGGAAGAAAGCGCGCCCGGTGATGTGCTGGAGCGGTTCGCGGGCCTCGCGGCGGGCGACCGCCTCCCAGTAGCGGGCGTCGAAGTCACCGTCCGGGACGTTGTGCAGCTCTCCCCGCTTCACGCCGTGCACGAACGCGGCGAGCTCCTCTGCGTCGAAGCGCGGTGAGGGCACGCCGGCGTCGGCCAGCCGCTGGGTGGCCTGGGCCACCTCGGCAAGCAGCAGGTTCACCTTGGTCCTCCGGGAGAGCAGGGGGTTGTTACTGGGCGTCGGCGAGCTTGGCGGCGGAGTCGGCATCGACACAGGCCTGGATCACCGCGTCCAGATCACCGTCGAGCACCTGGTCCAAGTTGTACGCCTTGAAGCCGACACGGTGGTCCGAGATGCGGTTTTCCGGGAAGTTGTACGTACGGATCTTCTCCGAGCGGTCAACCGTGCGGACCTGGCTGCGCCGGGCGCTCGCGGCTTCCTTCTCGGCCTCCTCCTGGGCCGCCGCCAGCAGCCTGGAGCGCAGGATACGCATCGCCTGCTCCTTGTTCTGGAGCTGGCTCTTCTCGTTCTGGCAGGAGGCGACGATGCCGGTCGGCAGGTGCGTGATGCGCACCGCGGAGTCGGTGGTGTTGACGGACTGGCCGCCGGGTCCCGACGAGCGGTAGACGTCGATCCGCAGGTCGTTGGCGTGGATCTCGACGTCGATCTCCTCCGCCTCCGGCGTGACCAGCACGCCGGCCGCCGAGGTGTGGATACGGCCCTGGGACTCGGTGGCGGGCACGCGCTGCACGCGGTGCACTCCGCCCTCGTACTTCATCCGCGCCCAGACGCCCTGACCGGGCTCTGTCGCGCCGTTGCCGCCCTTGGTCTTCACCGCGACCTGGACGTCCTTGTAGCCGCCGAGCTCGGACTCGGTGGCGTCGATGATCTCGGTCTTCCAGCCGACGCGCTCGGCGTAGCGCAGATACATCCGCAGCAGATCGCCGGCGAACAGGGCCGACTCGTCGCCGCCGGCGCCCGCCTTGACCTCGAGGATGACGTCCTTGTCGTCGCTGGGGTCGCGCGGTACGAGCAGCAGCCGCAGCTTCTCTGTGAGTTCCTCGCGCTGCTTCTCGAGCTCCTTGACCTCGGCGGCGAACTCCGGGTCGTCGGCGGCGAGTTCACGCGCGGTCTGGATGTCGTCCCCGGTCTGCTTCCAGGAGCGGTACGTGCCGACGATCGGGGTCAGCTCGGCGTAGCGCTTGCCCAGCTTGCGCGCGTTCGCCTGGTCCGCGTGGACCGAAGGGTCGGCGAGCTTCTTCTCAAGATCGGCGTGTTCGCCGATCAGTTCCTCGACCGCCTCGAACATCGGTGGCTCCTGGGTTTGGTACACGAAAAAGGGGCTGCTCAGAACCAACAAAGCGCCGGCCTCGGCCACCCCGGTCAGGGGCGGCCGAGGTCCGGCGCAGTGGCTCGCTACTTCTTGGCGGAGCCGGCAGCCTTGCCGAAGCGGGCCTCGAAGCGGGCCACACGGCCACCGGTGTCGAGGATCTTCTGCTTGCCCGTGTAGAACGGGTGGCACTCGGAGCAGACCTCGGCCCGGACGGTGCCGGACTCGATGGTGCTACGGGTGGTGAACGAGGCGCCACAGGTGCAGCTGACCTGCGTCTCGACGTACTCGGGGTGGATGTCGCGCTTCAAGGGTGTCTCCTAGTTTCGGGAGGGCACCGGGTCGTACGCGCTGATTGCTCGTACGTGAACCGGGGCCGACGTACCAGTCTGCCAGGACCGGCCGTAACTCCCAAAACCGGGGTACCGCCGGAACTATTCCCGCAGGGGCCGGCCCTAGCGGCTCTGGACGACCGTGGCGGCGTCGCCCTTGTCGCCCGCGGAGTCCTTGACTGCGGATGCGGGGATCGGTCTGTCCTGCGCCAGCGCCGTCCAGACCTGCTGCGACGCGGCCTTGAGCGGGACCACGCGGTTGGGATCCGCCGGGTCGTACTCCACCGGCATCGTGATCATGTGCACGTCCTCCGCGCCGAGGCCGCTCAGCCCCCTGGCGAAGCTCATCAGCTCGTTGACGGAGTCGAGCTCGGAGTCGGGCTTGATCGCCCTGGTCGCGGTGTCGGCGATGCCGAGGAGCTTCTTCGGGTTGGTGAAGACGCCGACGTCCTTGACCTGGTTGATGAAGGCCTTCATGAAGGCCTGCTGGAGCTGTATTCGGCCGAGGTCACTGCCGTCGCCGACGCTCTTGCGGGTGCGTACGAGCCCGAGCGACTGCTCCCCGTTGAGGGTGTGCGTGCCGGGCGGCAGGTCCAGATGGCTCTTGCTGTCGTCGATGGGCTTGGTGGTGGTGATCTTCACGCCGCCCAGCTCGTCGATGAGCTTCTTGAAGCCGGTGAAGTCGACCTCGATGTAGTGATCCATGCGGATGCCGGACATCTTCTCGATGGTCTTCACCGCGCAGGCGGGGCCGCCGACCTCGTACGCCGTGTTGAACATGGCGCGCTCCTCGCCGGAGACGGCTTGGCCCTCCTCGTCCGCGCACCGGGGGCGTTCGACGAGGGTGTCACGCGGGATGGAGACGACGCTGGCCGTCTTGTGGCCCTCGTAGACGTGCACGACCATCGCGGTGTCGGAGCGCGCACCGCCTTCGTCCACGCCGTATTCGGCGTTGGCGCCGGAGCGGGAGTCGGAGCCCAGGACCAGAATGTCCATGGAGCCGTTGTCGACGTTCTGGGGGCGGTCGTCGCCGAGTGCGGCGTTGATGTCGACGCCCTGGAGGTTGCCGTTGAGCTTGAAGTAGGCCCAGCCGAGACCGGATCCTCCGACCAGCGCCAGACCCGCGACGGACCATCCGGCGACGGTCACGGCCCTGCGGCCCTTGGTGGGTTTTTTGCGGCGCTTGCCGCGGCTGCGTATTCGGCTGCCGCTGCTGCTCTCGTCGGCCATGGTCTCCTCGGCTCTCGCTGTTCCCGCTGCCCCCCTGCCGTGGTGATCAGGCGCGGTCTGTCGCACTTGTCCAGACGGCGAGGGAGCATGAAGGGTTGCACGGCAGCCTGAGAACTCCTTGAGAAAGCGTCGCGCCCACCGTGCGGTGCACGGTGGGCGCGGCGTACTGCTTGTGGGGCCCGACTGTCCGTCCTCACCTGCGAGTTCGGCAGTCGGCGAGTCCGGGCGCGGGAGCCGCGTCACGCCTGACGGCTGTGGCGAAGGTCTCCCGGCCGCGGCCTCGGTGAACCTCAGTCGTTGCCGTTGCCGGCGGACGGGGTCGTCTTCTGGATCTGCAGCAGGAACTCGGCGTTCGACTTCGTCTGCTTCATCTTGTCCAGCAGCAGCTCGATCGCCTGCTGCTGGTCGAGCGCGTGCAGCACCCGGCGCAACTTCCAGACGACGGCGAGCTCGTCGCCGCCGAGCAGGATCTCTTCCTTACGGGTGCTGGACGCGTCCACGTCCACCGCCGGGAAGATGCGCTTGTCCGAGAGCTTCCGGTCGAGCTTGAGCTCCATGTTGCCGGTGCCCTTGAACTCCTCGAAGATCACCTCGTCCATGCGCGAGCCGGTCTCGACCAGCGCGGTGGCCAGGATGGTCAGCGAGCCGCCGTCCTCGATGTTGCGCGCGGCACCGAAGAAGCGCTTCGGCGGGTAGAGCGCGGTCGAGTCGACACCACCGGACAGAATGCGGCCGGAGGCGGGGGCCGCGAGGTTGTACGCACGGCCCAGACGGGTGATCGAGTCCAGCAGCACGACCACGTCGTGACCCAGCTCGACGAGACGCTTGGCGCGCTCGATGGCCAGCTCGGCGACGGTGGTGTGGTCCTCGGCCGGGCGGTCGAAGGTCGAGGAGATGACCTCGCCCTTCACCGACCGCTGCATGTCGGTGACCTCTTCCGGACGCTCGTCGACCAGGACGACCATCAGGTGGCACTCGGGGCTGTTGACGGTGATCGCGTTGGCGATCGCCTGCAGGATCATGGTCTTGCCGGTCTTCGGCGGGGCCACGATCAGGCCTCGCTGGCCCTTTCCGATCGGCGCGACGAGGTCGACGATCCGGGTCGTCAGGACGCCCGGGTCGGTCTCGAGGCGCAGCCGGTCCTGCGGGTACAGGGGGGTCAGCTTCTGGAACTCCGGGCGCCCGCGGCCGGATTCGGCCGCCATGCCGTTCGCCGAGTCGAGGCGGACGAGCGCGTTGAACTTCTCGCGGCGCTCGCCCTCCTTCGGCTGCCGCACAGCACCGGTGACGTGGTCACCCTTGCGCAGGCCGTTCTTGCGGACCTGGGCGAGCGAGACGTACACGTCGTTCGGACCCGGCAGGTAGCCGGACGTACGAATGAACGCGTAGTTGTCGAGGATGTCCAGGATGCCCGCGACGGGGATCAGGACGTCGTCCTCGGAGACCTGCGGTTCGCCGGTGGCGAAGTCGTCGCGGCCGCGACGGCCACGGCGGTCGCGGTAGCGGCCACGACGGCCACGACGGCCGCCCGCCTCGTCGTCGAAGTCGTCCTGCGGACCCGCGCCCTGCGGACCCTGCTGGCCCTGCTGGCCGCCCTGGCGCTGCTGGCGCTGGCCGCCCTGCTGCTCGTCGCCCTTGCCGCCGCGGCGGTCGCGCTGACGGTCACGGCGCTCGCCGCCCCGCTCACCACGGTCGCCGCGCTCACCGCGCTGGCCCCGCTCCTGGCGGTCGCGACGGCCCTCGGCGCCGTCCTGGGACACGGCGGTGGCGGCCTCGGCCTTGGCCTCCGGCTGCGCCTCCGTCTTCACGTCGACGGCCCCCACGGCCTTGACGTCGGTGGCGTCTGTCTTGGCGTCCGGGCTGCCCGCCTGCGCGGTGGCCCGACGACGGCGGCGCTCACCGGCCGGCTGGTCGTCGCTGGCCGGCTGGCCGGGAATGTCGATCTGCTGCTGGGCCACGGCCTTCTCGGCCTTGTCGGCCTTCTCCGCGACGGCGGCATCGTCACCCGTACGCGCCTTGGAGGTGGCGCGCCGCTTCGGCTTGGTCTCGGCGTCGCCGGTGCCCGCCTCGGCGCTCTTGGCCCCAGCGGCGGAACCTCCCCCAGAGCCTGCGCTCTGGGAGGTACCCCCAGCCTGCGCCTCCTTGATGACCTCGATCAGCTGGCTCTTGCGCATACGCGCGGTGCCCCTGATCCCGAGGCCGGACGCGACCTGCTGCAGCTCGGCCAGGACCATGCCCTCGAGGCCGGTGCCGGAGCGGCGGCGCCGTGAGGTGGTGCCAGAGGCAGCACCTGCGGCGGGCGCGGAGGTGTCGACACTGCTGTCGGCAGTCACGCCCATCAGATCGGTGGTGTCGCTCACGAAGGGTCCTTCCCTGGAGCGGACGTCGGCCTTCTGGCTCGGCGACCGGTTGTGCTGTCCGACGTAGGTCCTGTGTGCGGACCGTGTCGGGGCGGTGGTCCCGCCGGGAATTAACGGCGGAGAGATAAGACGTGCAAGGCCCGGCCCGAGGTCCCCCTGCTCGGCCCACTCCTGGAGAAGCGAGGGGTGTCGTGCCGGTTCCGGAGCGTGCTCGAAACTGCTCAGGCAGGCTGCTCAGGCAGTTGGGGAGGCTCCCGGAAGAATGTTGGTCCCGAATGGGGACACGAAGCACTGCGCCACAAAGACGTCGGCTGCAGACTTGAGGTTAACACTACCGGCTCCAACAAACATTCCCCCTCTCCATCACCGGCAATCTCGTGTCACTACGACGCGAGCGGCAGAACACTCGCGCCCGCGGCGTCGAAGGTGAGCCGATTGGCCGCCCACCCCTCGCCCGCCAATCGTGCGACCTTGTCGGCCACACCGTCCTCGGCCAGCGCGAGCACCGTGGGGCCCGCACCGGAGATGACTGCGGGGACGCCGTCGGCGCGCAGTCGGTTGACCAGGGCCACGCTCTCCGGCATCGCCGGGGCGCGGTACTCCTGGTGGAGCCGGTCCTCTGTGGCCGGCAGCAGCAGCTCGGGACGCCTGGTCAGCGCCTCGACGAGCAGGGCGGCCCGGCCCGCGTTGGCCGCTGCGTCCACATGGGGGACGGTGCGCGGAAGCAGTCCGCGTGCCGTCTCTGTGAGCACCGGCTTGCTGGGGACGAAAACCACCGGAACGACGGAATCGACAGGGTCCATCCTGATGGCGCGCGCCGCTCCGCCGTCGGTCCAGGCGAGCGTGAAGCCGCCGAGCAGACAGGCGGCGACATTGTCGGGGTGCCCCTCGATCTCGGTCGCGAGCTCCAGCAGAGCCTCGTCGTCGAGCTTGGCGTCGCCCCCTATGGTCACGGCGCGGGCGGCGACGATGCCTGCGCAGATGGCCGCAGACGACGATCCCAGGCCGCGTCCGTGCGGGATGCGGTTGGCGCAGACCACTTCCAGGCCGCGCGGCTGCCCTCCGAGCAGGTCGAATGCCGTACGCAGGGACCGTACGAGCAGATGGCTCTCATCGCGGAGCAGCGTCGTGGCGCCCTCGCCCGCGATGTCGATGTGCAGACCGGAGTCCGCGACCCGGACGACGACGTCGTCGTACAGCCCCAAGGACAGCCCGAGGGCGTCGAAGCCCGGGCCGAGATTGGCGCTGGTGGCGGGGACGCGCACCCGGACGGCGGCGGCGCGGAACGCTGGACCGGCCATCGCTCGATGACTCTCCTTGGTTCTGACTGCGAGATTTTTTCGAGAGGTATGAACACCCGTGGGCCGTAACGGCAACAACACCGCGGCATATGCGGCGGGGCGGGTTCGGTACAGCTTATCGAAGGAAGGTTCAGTGGCGACATAGGGCGCACGGGAGGCGCACGATGCGTGTCGTAGGCCTTCTGTGCCCCTACGTACGCCGCTGTCCGGCTTGGCTTGCCTTCCCCGGAGGGAACCCAGGGAAGCAGGAAATGGCTGAATTACGCCAGACCGAGGTGCTCGGCGGCCGCGGCGGCGTCCACCGGTACGGTGACCGGCTGCGGCGCTCCGGCGACCGCCCAGTCCGGGTCCTTCAGTCCGTTGCCCGTGACCGTGCAGACGATCCGCTGGCCCGGGTCGACCTTGCCGGCCTCTGCGGCCTTCAGCAGACCCGCGACGGACGCGGCCGACGCGGGCTCCACGAAGACGCCCTCCTGCGAGGCCAACAGGCGGTACGCGCGCAGGATCTCACGGTCCGTCACCTCGTCGATGAAACCGCCCGACTCGTCGCGCGCGGCGAGCGCGTACTTCCAGGAGGCCGGGTTGCCGATCCGGATCGCGGTGGCGATGGTGGACGGATCCTTGACCACCTCGCCGCGGACGATCGGGGCCGAGCCGGAAGCCTGGAAGCCCCACATCCGGGGAGCGCGCGTCGACATCTTGTCCGCGGCGTACTCCTTGTACCCCTTCCAGTACGCCGTGATGTTGCCGGCGTTGCCGACGGGCAGCACATGGATGTCGGGGGCGTCGCCGAGCGCGTCGACGATCTCGAACGCGGCGGTCTTCTGCCCCTCGATGCGGTACGGATTGACCGAATTGACCAGTGCCACCGGGTAGTTCTCCGAGAGGCGGCGGGCGAGGTTCAGGCAGTCGTCGAAGTTCCCGTCGACCTGGAGGATGCGCGAGCCGTACACCAGCGCCTGCCCCATCTTGCCCAGCGCGATCTTGCCCTGCGGGACCAGGACCGCGCAGACCATTCCGGCCCGTACGGCATAGGCGGCGGCCGAGGCGGACGTATTGCCGGTGGAGGCGCAGATGACCGCCTGCGCGCCCTCCTCCTTGGCCCTGGTGATGGCCATGGTCATGCCACGGTCCTTGAAGGACCCGGTGGGGTTGGCGCCCTCGACCTTGAGGTGCACCTCGCAGCCCGTGCGCTCGGAGAGGACCTGCGCCGGGACGAGCGGCGTGCCGCCCTCGCCCAGCGTGACGACCGGCGTCGTGTCCGTCACCGGGAGACGGTCCCGGTACTCCTCGATGATGCCGCGCCACTGGTGGGTGCCGTTGGTCGTCATGGGTCCCTTACTCCCCTTCAACACGCATGATGCTGGCGACACCGCGCACGGTGTCGAGCTTGCGCAGCGCCTCGACGGTCCCGGAAAGGGCGGCGTCGGGCGCGCGGTGGGTGACGACGACGAGGGATGCCTCGCCGTCCTTGCCCTGCTGGCGAACCGTATCGATCGATACGCCGTGCTCGGCGAAGACCGTCGCGACCTGGGCGAGCACGCCCGGCTTGTCGGCCACGTCGAGGCTGATGTGGTACCGCGTCACCACGTCGCCCATGGGGCTCACGGGCAGCTGGGTGTACGCGGACTCGCCGGGCCCGGTGGACTCGGCGAGCCTGTTGCGGCAGACGGCGACGAGGTCGCCGAGGACCGCGGAGGCGGTGGGCGAGCCGCCGGCGCCGGGACCGTAGAACATCAGCTGCCCGGCGGCCTCGGCCTCGACGAAGACGGCGTTGTACGCCTCGCGGACGGAGGCGAGCGGGTGGCTGAGCGGGATCATCGCCGGGTGCACGCGGGCGGTGACGGACTTCCCGTCGGCCGCGCGCTCGCAGATGGCGAGGAGTTTGACGGTGCAGCCGATGCGCTTGGCGGAGGCGATGTCGGCGGCGCTGACGTCGGTCAGACCCTCGCGGTAGACGTCGTCGAGGCGTACCCGGGTGTGGAAGGCGATCCCGGCGAGGATGGCGGCCTTGGCTGCGGCGTCGAAGCCCTCGACGTCGGCGGTGGGGTCGGCCTCGGCGTATCCGAGGGCGGTGGCCTCGTCGAGCGCCTCGGAGTAGCCGGCGCCGGAGCTGTCCATCTTGTCCAGGATGAAGTTCGTCGTCCCATTGACGATTCCCAGCACCCGGTTGACCTTGTCGCCGGCGAGCGACTCGCGCAGCGGCCTGATCAGCGGAATCGCGCCGGCGACCGCTGCCTCGAAGTAGAGGTCCTTCTCATGCTCCTCGGCGGCCGCATAGAGGGTCGCGCCGTCCTCGGCGAGCAGCGCCTTGTTGGCGGAGACGACGGACGCGCCGTGCTCGAAGGCGGAGGTGATGAGGGTGCGGGCGGGCTCGATGCCGCCGATGACCTCGATGACGACGTCGATGTCACCGCGTTTGACGAGGGCGGTCGCGTCGGTGGTGATCAGCGCGGGGTCGATGCCCTCCCGCACTTTGGAGGGCCGGCGGACGGCGACCCCGGCGAGCTCCACCGGGGCGCCGATGCGTGCGGCGAGGTCTTCGGCGTGCGTCGTCATGATGCGCGCCACCTCTGAGCCGACCACTCCACAGCCCAGCAGCGCCACCTTCAGCGGACGCGTACGCATCATCCGACCTCGTTTCCTTGCTTCACAAGCTTGAGTGCGATCCAGTCTCACGCACCGGACCGAAGTTTCTATCCCTTGTCCAGATTACGAGACGTCTATTTCATCAGCCGACATCGAGACGCAGAAGATCTTCCTCCGTCTCACGCCGGACGATCACTCGTGCCTCGCCGTCCTTGACCGCCACGACGGGCGGACGGAGTGCGTGGTTGTAATTGCTCGCCATGGAACGGCAGTACGCGCCGGTGGCGGGCACGGCGATGAGATCGCCAGGCGCGAGGTCGGCGGGCAGGAACGCGTCCTTGACCACGATGTCGCCGCTCTCGCAGTGCTTGCCGACGACGCGGGCGAGCATCGGCGCGGCTTCGGACGTCCTCGACACGAGCGCGACGCTGTACTCGGCGTCGTACAGCGCGGTACGGATGTTGTCCGACATTCCGCCGTCGACGCTGACGTATGTGCGCAGGCTTTCCAGCGCCTTGATGGTCCCGACCTCGTACAGGGTGAAGGCGGTGGGCCCGACGATCGCGCGGCCGGGCTCGACGGAGATCCGGGGCGTACGCAGCTTCGCGGCCTCGCACTCGCGGGTGACGATCTCGCCCAGCGCCTTGGCGATGTCGTGCGGTTCACGCGGGTCGTCGTCGGAGGTGTACGCGATACCGAGGCCGCCGCCGAGGTCGATCTCGGGCAGCTCGATCCCGTGCTCGTCCCGGATGTCGCCGAGAAGGCGGACCACGCGGTGGGCGGCGACCTCGAAGCCGGAGGTGTCGAAGATCTGCGAACCGATGTGGGAGTGGATGCCGATGAGCTCGAGCCCGTCGAGCTTGAGGGCACGTCGTACGGCTTCGGCGGCCTGCCCGCCAGCGAGCGGAATCCCGAACTTCTGATCCTCGTGCGCGGTCGCGATGAATTCATGGGTGTGCGCTTCCACTCCCACCGTCACGCGGATCTGGACACGCTGGCGCTTGCCGAGGCGCTGGGCGGTGTGCGCGACGCGGACGATCTCCTGGAAGGAGTCGAGAACGATGCGCCCGACGCCGACGCTCACGGCTCGTTCGATCTCTTCCTCGGACTTGTTGTTGCCGTGGAAGGCGATGCGCTCGGCGGGCATGCCGGCGTCGAGGGCGGTGGTGAGCTCGCCGCCGGAGCAGACGTCGAGGTTGAGCCCTTCCTCGTGCAGCCACTTCACCACTGCCCGCGAGAGGAACGCCTTCCCGGCGTAGAACACATCGGCGTCCTTGCCGAAGGCGTCGGCCCAGGCACGGCAGCGGGCGCGGAAATCAGCCTCGTCGAGGAAGTAGGCGGGGGTGCCGAACTCCTCGGCGAGCCGCGTGACTTCGATCCCGCCGACCGTGACGGCGCCGTCGTCGTTTCTGGCGACGGTCCTCGCCCAGACCTTCTCGTCGAGGGCGTTGAGGTCGGTGGGCGGGGCGGAGTAGTGCCCTTCGGGCAGGACGTCTGCGTGGCGAGGCCCGGCGGGGTGTGCGGAACGGCTCATTCTTCTCTCACAGGTAGTCAGGGGCGGTGATGCCGAGCAGGGACAGGCCACCGGCGAGCACCACCCCGGCGGCTTCGGCGAGCGCGAGCCGGGAGCGGTGGGCGGCCATGGGTTTCTCGTCGCCGAGCGGAAGCACGGTGTGCTGGAAGGCGAGAAGGGCGTCGGCGGTGCTTTCCAGATGCCGGGCGAGCCGGTCGGGCGCGCGCAGGCGGGCCGCGGAGGCGAGGACGGCGGGGTAGTCCCCGATGGCGGTGGCGAGGGCGGGGGCGTCGACGTGGGTTCGGGGGGCGCTGTCGAAGCCGAGCTGCTCGGCGCCGCGGGTGAGGGCGCGCGTGCGGGAGTAGGCGTACTGCACCCGGAAGAGGGGATTGGCTTCGTGCTGCGTGAGCAGCTCGTCTTCGGCGTGCGGGTGATCGTGGACGGCGGCCCGGAGGAGGGCCCATCGGGCGGCGTCGGCCCCGAGCCGTTCAAGGAGGTCCTGGGCGGGTGCCGGTACGGCATTCAGGTCTTCGGGGGCGCCGTGGGTGACGTCGGCGCCCTGGGCGCGAAGGAGCTTCAGGACGGTCTGGGCCCAGATGCGGGCGCGGAGCTCGTCGGCGGCATGGAAGTCGACGGCATAGAAGGGGACAGAGACCCCGGCGGCCGAGTCCCCATGTCCGTATGCCAAGCCCTGCTCCCGCACCCGCCGTACGAGATCTTGCTGCGCGCCGTCATCCAGGGTGATGTTGAGGAAGCCGGGCCCGGTGATCTCGATCCCGGCGATCCCGGGGGCCTGGGCGATACGGGCCCGCAGCATTTCGGCGACGGCGCGGGGCTGCTGCCCGGCAGGCCCGGCGAGCCGCAGGGCGACGTTGGTGGCGTAGTCACCGGACCCCCCGGGCCGCGGCCGCTCGACGCGGACGCTCTCGGGCACGGGCGCGCGCAGCACACCGTCCTCCACCGCGCGGCACACGGCGTGCAGCACGGTACGGGAGAGCTCAGCGGGGGTCACGGGACAAGCGTATGGGAGGGAGGGGGGGCCTTCGCGAACCGGTTTCGCGATGCGGTCAGCCCCGTGCGCTCCCCGCCCGCCCGGCACCATGCCTGCCGTCGACAGACGGCGGGCCCTCCTGGTGCATCAACTGCCGTACGAGACGGACGAGCTCGGCCGGCTCGAAAGGCTTGGCGAGAAAGGCGTTCACACCGGCGCCGAGACCGGTCTCCACCTCGTACTGCGTACAGGCACTGATGATCGCGACCGGCAGATGCCGGGTCCGCGGATCGTCCCGCAGCAGCGCGGCGGTCCGGAGCCCGTCGAGGCGGGGCATCACGACATCGAGGGTGACGACATCGGGGCGGACCCGATGCACGACCTCCAGGCACTCGGCACCATCAGCCGCGGTCACGACCTCGAAGCCCTCCAGCTCGAGGTTGACCCTGATCAACTGCCGGATGACCCTGTTGTCGTCGACAACGAGCACTCGGCCGGACGCGCCTGACACAACTCGAGAGTAGGTCCGCGAGCAGGGCTGCGTCCGGGTTTTGCCCACTTCCACCCCGTGCGGGCGACCTGAGCTCGCCGTGAGCGGGCGCCGGGGCCGGAGCTCGGATCAGGCTCAGGGAGGCGGAAATACCTGTTCACGGGGACCGTGTGGGAGCTGGTAGGGTTCTACCCGTCGCCGCAGAGCAGGGCGACGGAACGCCCCCGTAGCTCAGGGGATAGAGCAACGGCCTCCGGAGCCGTGTGCGCAGGTTCGAATCCTGCCGGGGGCACCCAGTATGAGGTGCCCAAAGACCCCGCCATCAGCGCCTTAGCTGAGGACGGGGTCTTGGCGTATGTGCAGCCGTATGCCGCTGGAAGCGGCCGTATGACAGAGTCCGCGGCCTATTCGCGGGACGGATCATGGAGCGTTCCCCCAGGTCAGACCAACGAAATGCGACGCCTACCTCTGTCCCACCGAATCGCTGCGGCGCCAGCCAATGCTAGTCACCGCTTGACGCGACCACGAATGGCGAGGACGGCAAGGCCAAGCAGCACGGGTTCGGTAAGGCGGGACACCATTTCGATGTAGGTACCGGTGGTGGTGAGGTCCTGGCCGGAGGAGCGAAAAACGACCGAGTTCACCACGACCCGCAGGGACTTCTCCCACCGCTCGGAGGTGAGACGGGAGCGGAGCGGGCCGGTGGGCTTGACCACACTGGTCTTGTCGGTCGTCAATGAGATGCTCTGCCCGGTTATCCGCCCAGTAATGGGAGACTTCGGGTCGTCTGCTGGTAACCCCCAAAACATCATCAGCAGCACAGTGGCAGCCATAGCCCCCAGCAGCCAGCCCAGTGCCCGCGCGCCCCGTAACCCGTACCCAGACAGGGCCCAGTAGCCCGCCAGCAGCACCCGTTCGCCCCACGGCCGATCGCGGTCGTTTCGGCGCATCTCCATCTCGCCGAAATAGAAGTCCGCCGCGTCCGGATCATTCTTGCCGTCCTCTAACGCCTTGCGCAGCTGTCGGTACTGCAGTGCCAAGCTTGCGGGGCCACGGGTGTAACTGGGGTGGGCATGGTCGGGGCCACCACACCAGCCTTGCCGTGCTGCCCGTGAGTGGCAGTCCAAGGCTCGCCAGTGGTGTTCTTCGGCGAGGACTTGCCGGGCGCTCCACCACAGGGGTCCTCTGGCGCGCCATCGGAGGCCGGCTGGAGGGCGAGCGAAGTTGCACTCCCCTTCCATGCGTAGTTGGTCCAAGTGGTGCACCAGTGAAAAGCGGCAGCGTGATAGGTCGAGGTCAACTAGGGCGACCAGGGCGGCATCTACTTCGCTCAGGGACACGACGGATGCAGTCGCATCAGCCCGGCCGAACGCTAGTAGAGCCTCGGCAGCCGAGGCGACTGCATAGATGGGCCCCAAAGGAGCCCTAGTTGATATGACCAGGCTTGGCTGGCTGAAGACCGCCTGCGACAGGTCGAGCTCGGCGTACCGCACTCGGAGAGTTGCCCTGGATTCCCACCGCGTCTCGACGCAGAGCAGCTTGCTTGCAGCAACTTCGACCGTGACGGGAAGGGCGAACGACGCTCGCGACAGATCGAGCACTCCGGCACACGTCAATAAATCGAATTCTGCCTCCGCCTCAAAGGTGGCTGCCAAGAACCAGGCATGAGCGAGGAACGTGGTGGAGGTGAACCAGGCGTCGTCGGTGAAAGTGGCCGAGGCAAAGTTGGCATTGCCGATGAACGTGGTGGAGGCAAACGACGCCTCGCCGTGGAAGGTAGCCGCAGCGAAATCAGCGGCACCCACAATGGACCGGCCCGTCAGGGGATCGCGACAGGCCGCGAGCAGCTCCCAGAGGAGGGGTTCGGTGAAGGGAGTCCCCCGGTGGTCCAGGTCGCTGCCTGGCCGCAGCCCTGCGAGGTAGGCGTGCCGGTCGGAGTCGGTGAGGTGAGCCAGACATGCGCGGTGGCCGGTGACGTGGACGCCTCGGCAACCAACCGGGTCAGTCTCCGGCTGAACCCCATGCCCGCAGTTTGGCCAGGGAAGGGGCAGGGTTCGTAAGGAATGGTCACTCATGCGGGTGGGGACGGCATCAAAGACGTCGCTAGTTCCATATGTGGCAGCAACTGTCGGTGGTCAATGTCCTGACGTCATGATCTGAGATGGGACCGCCGCTCATTCGTACTCGCGCAGCAGGTCCTCGATGCGCCGGTTGGCGACCTCCTGTCGGCCGTCCAGGCATTTCGCGTACCGGCTCAGCAGAACCTCCTCGTACCTGATCGACCTCGTGTACTCAGCCGAGATGCCGATCGTGGTCACAGGGGCGATGCGCAACGCGAGCATGGCGGGCGCCGACGGGCCGGCCAATGTGCTTTCTGCTGTCCGTGTCGCTGCCAGCATCGAGGCCCGGGGGACCGGGGCAGTGGTCGTCTTCGGCGAGGAGATCCACGCCGCCCGCTGGGTACGCAAGGCCCACGCCACCAGCCCTACGGCGTTCACGTCTTACCCAGGACCGATTGGCTACGTCGCCGAGGACCGAGTACGGATCTGGAGCCAGCCGACCGAAGAGCCGAAGATCCCGCGCCAGCAACTCAGCAACGATGCCCGGACCGCGGTGGCGCTGATCGGACTCGGAGATGATGGGGTCGTACTGCGTGCCATCGGAGCCCAGGTCGACGGCTTGGTAGTTGCCGCCTTCGGCGCCGGACACGTTCCTATGAGGTGCGTCGATGCGCTGACAGACCTTGCCAAGGAGATGCCGGTGATCCTGGCGACGCGCACCGGAGCCGGACCTGTCCTGACCCAGACTTACGGATTCCCCGGATCGGAAGCCGATCTGCTGTCCCGTGGCCTCCTCGCGGCCAACACTCTCGGGCCCATCAAGGCGCGGATTCTACTCCAGCTCCTGTTGATGCACGGTGCCGATCACAGCGAGATCGCAGAGCATCTCAGCCACATCCACTGACCCAGGCCACATCCCGAGAGGACTGTCTTGCGCAGCTACGAGTTGACCACCGGCCGAACCTTCGGGGTGGCCTTCGACCACGGCGACGACTTCTTTCCCACGCTCGCCGAGTTCTGCCGCAGCAACGGCGTTCGGCACGGATACATCCCCATGTTCATCGCGGGCTTCGCCGAAGCAGAGATCGTCGGCGCGTGCGAGAAGTTGGAAGACCCAGAGGCCCCAGTGTGGAGCAAGGTCCACTTGGCCGGGGTCGAGGCGATGGGATGCGGAACTCTCGCATACGACGCCGAGACGGACACAGTGCTACCGCACATCCATACGTCACTCGGAGAGAAGGCCCGCTCAGCCAACGGGCACACGAGTCATCTGCTCAGCGCCCAGGTGCAATTCCTTGTCGAGATGCTCGTGGTCGAGGTGACCTCACCGGTCATGACCCGTCCGCAGAATCCGGACCTTTACAACGTCCCGCTGCTGACCTTCGGCGCATGAGCTGCACACGCTGCCTCAGCAGCTGTCCAGTCCGGGTGATGCTCGGCATCGATGTCCCCATCGCAGGGCAGTGACGTGCCGCCCTACGTAGACCGAGTCACCAAGTACAACCCGGCGGATCGCAACGAGCACGGCCACTACATGGGCCCCGAGGACACGCTCAGCGACCACGGCCCCGTCGAGGCTGCCTACTTGGCGACCGTCGCCGCCTTCGCCGAAGACAGCGGGGTGCAGCACCTGACGATACGTGAGCCAGCGATCTCCGGCCCGATCCACTTCGGACTGGAGGAGGCAGTCGACGGATACGGCTTGGGCGCCCTCTTCCCGCCCGACTTGACCGGATATCACGACGGGGCGGAGGTCCCCCTTGCTGTGGCGTTGGAACTGCTGCGGGCCATGCTGCGCGACAACGGGGCCTGGTGCCGCCTCGAAGTGCAGGACAAATTCTTCGTACACGTCGGATGGGACCAGTACGTCTATGTCGGCAGCACCAAGCCTTGCCAACGTGCGGTGGCCTATGCCCGTGAGCTCGGCCTGTTCGCGGAGCGACTCGACGCCTCTCCCTATGACCCGTCATTCGACGACGCGCCTGGCGAGCAGCGCCCCGCTGACGACGCGTTCTGGGACCGACTGTCCTGGTGCGTCTCCACAGGCGAAGCAGCCATCTTGGAGGAGGGCTACGTTCAAAACGCCTCCCGATGGCATCGACTCACCCCCGCGAATCTCGACGCGGTCCGCGCCCGGCTCGCGCCTCGTGCGCAGTTGACCGTGTGGCCGGACCTCTCCACCGACATCGACGCCGTACGGGACGCCCTCCCAGAGGAAGGCCTGATCGAGCTTGTCTGGGAGGACGAGGCCGGGCGGATCACAAGCACCTTCGCCGATGAGGAGTCGTACGAGGAACTGACCGCTCCCCTCGCCGACGCCCGCGCAGCGGCGGTGCTGCCTCTGGCCCTCGATGAGCGCTACCCGCTGTTCACTGCCGTCCTACCCGATCGCGACGGTGTCCTGAGAGCGCGGTGGAGAACTCAACAGACACAGAGCGACGTCCGGTGGGCCAAGATCAAGGCGTTGCACCGCGGTCAGGTCTGCTCCGGCGTCGTAACTTCGATCGCCGACTTCGGCGCCCTCATCGACATCAGCGGTCTCGAAGGGATGGCAACCGCCCCCGAGCTAACGGGGAAGCAGCCGTTCAAACACCCCAGCGAAACCATCAAAGTCGGTCAGGCAGTCACCGTCGAGATCGTCGACGTCGACATGGTGCGTGAACGAGTCACTCTGTCGCTGAAGGCGAGGCAAGACGTTCCTCGCAAGCGCCCATCACCAGCACCGGATCAGCCTCTTGCGTGACCGGTCTGCCCAGAGGACACCTGCAGGACGGGCCGGCGCGGCGGCGATGAAGATTCCGTGTCCCTCATCGAATGCTGAGGCACCTCGGTCGAGATAAGCGGTGTCAAACAGCAGGTGAGGCCACTGCGTCAAGCATCAACCAAGACCGGACACGCTGCCGCAGCAGCAGCGCGGACAGACTTTCCCTACATCATCAAGTGCTCGCTTCGCTCGCTGCCCGACCCTGGTTCCGTCAGCGAGCGAGGATCATTGGCAGCAAGCCGCCACACGCAGCCCAGCCACACGGGACTGGCCCTGTCCCATGCCTGCCATGCGCCCCGAGTGGCCCCAGAAGGCTCCGAAGAGACCAGGGCACCAGGCCCGGGGGAGGAGGCGGACGCTCGGGAGAACACCACATTTGACGCATCGAACGTCTGCTTTCCCGGCCTCCTGAACTGCGGTAGCAGTCTGATGCATTGATCAGAGGTGCCGCGCCGAGGGCGCGGCGCGCCGGCCGGGGGGGGGGGGGCGGGGGGCCCCCCCCCCGGGCCCCCCCCCCCCCCCCCCCCCCCCCCCCCCCCCCCCCCCCCCCCCCCCCCCCGA